>NZ_CAWUDP010000179.1:0-10580 GCF_963920835.1 Scytonema sp. PCC 10023 | reverse complement strand
AGTGATCGCAATTATTATAGTCCACGTCCTAATTAGACTGGCTATAGCTATAAATGTCTAGACTTGTCTAGCTTTTATATAGCAGTACCATCTCGATAACCAATTTCAATCTGGTATTCTTTATTTTTCTTATCCAAAGAAATGTTTAAATCCACTACTCCTGGAATCAGGGAAGTCAGTGAAGCTGCAATATCTGCTATCGCTCCCTTTGGTTGACTACGAGTTGCTGTCTCACTTTGAATTCTAGCCAACACTGTGGCAAGATTTGCTCCATCTGGTTCTAGTTCAAGAGCAGCAGTAGTGGAACTCGGACGCCGCAGCAAGTAAGGGTCGAGCTGAAGAAAGCGCACCTGACGCATTTCCTCACGAATGGCGTAAAGATGAGGGTATTCAGTACTGGTGATACTGGAAAGCACTGTTGCCTCAGCACTAGTAGCTGAACGAGTGCGACCCACGTCATAAGCATCTGGCATGATTTGAAAACTACGGTAGCCATCCGTTTCTACAGTCGTTAGCCAAGGAGAAGATTGTCCATATTTGAAAAAGGCTTGCCGGAATTGAGGTGAAATTTCTCGTGTTGATGACCACAAATCCCTTTCAGGGAGGATAGGCTCTGCTGCTTCTTTAACTACGACCAGCCGTTCTAAGCCAAAGGATACTTGCTGTAGTTCAATTTCTACCTCGTAACGCACGCGAGAATGAGAAATTTTCACCGTCTCACCCCAGGGGTCGCGCACTTCGGGAGCAAGGAGTAATTCAACAGCAAACGTCATTCGGGTGCTTCTTGAGCCATCCGCCTGGATGCGAAATAGCTCGACAGGTTCGCCACGTAAATCTCTAACAGAGGAACGCAGATCACTTCCGGCTAAATTTGAAAGCAATCGAATCGCATCAAACAAGTTGGACTTACCAGAAGCATTTGGTCCAAGAATCACCTGCATGGGTCCCAAATCTAGACCAAATCCTTCAAACGTCTTGAAGCCGTCAATCTCAATTCGAGTAAGCATCTTTAATTCCGAAGCAATTTCATCAAATATTTAGCTATCTAGTAAGACCTCAATTTCTGCCAAAAGTGCTTCTAAACGGCTCCACTTGTGCTGGTCTTCCCAAACCCGCGCCTGCTTCACTCGGCGGATTGTTGTCTCTATACGCTCTTTGCGCTCGTCGGGTTGAGAAGGTGGAAGTGTGCCCTTAAGGCGTGCAGTAATCTCACTTAGAGATAAATTTTCATTAATTGCCGCTGACAGTAGTTCTTTGCGTGCTACTTCATCTTTCAGACGGGCGATCGCTTTCGCTTTTGTGTAGGCAATCAAACCATGACGCAACGCCGCCAATATATCTTCAGGCAGATTCAGTAACGGTAGGCGGTTCTTGACGAAAGATTCCCAGGTCATCAACCCCAAGCTGGTAAAAACTTCTTCAACTAACTGCGCCTCTGAGTTAGGCATAACGTTATGCCTAAACTCGTCGTGTTTGTCTGCGGCGTTCTTCATTTTATAAAGCAGGGGAGTGACATCCGCAACATCACTTCCCAAACGTAGTGCCAGAAGTTGTAGAATACCTTCCGTTTCCTCTACTGGATTTAAGTCCTCACGGCAAAGATTCTCAATCAGAGAAAGTTGCATCGCCTCTTCATCACTGAGTTCTCGAATAACAACTGGCACTTCAGCAAGCTGAACTTCTTTCGCAGCTCGGTAGCGACGCTCACCAGCCACCAGCTCATACTGGTCATCCGAACGAGAACGCACAAGAAGAGGTTGCAGAACTCCGTGCTGTCGCACAGACTCTACTAACTCCTGCATTGCAGAGGGGTCAAAGTAACGCCTCGGCTGCTGCTGGGGCAGACAAATTGCTGAAATCGGAACCATCTGGGCTACGGCTTGCGAGTCCCCAAACAGGATATCCAAAGACTTCATTTGCTGATAGGGGCGATCGCGCCTACTCATTTGATTTTCTCCAAACTTTGTGCAATTTTTTTGAGGATAGGCACGGCAGGATGTTTACGGTTAAGGACAGCCAATGGTACATGGTCTTCAGATGCATCGGCAAAAGCAGTGGAACGGGGAATAGGGGGGTAAACAATACCTACTTTCGTTAATTGCTCTTGTATGGCTTGCAAAGTGCGAGCATCCTGAACATTTCGACCATCGTACATGGTAGGAATAAACCCTGCTATTTGCAACTTGCGGTTGGGGCGAGAACGAACTCTAGCTACTGTACTCAACAATAACTCAGTTCCACAAAACGCTTTGTATTGAGTTTGAATTGGAACAAGGACGTGAGTTGATGCCACCAAGCTGATATAGCTTAAAAGCCCTAAACTGGGTGGACAGTCTATCAGAATAAAATCATATTGGTCAAGCACTGCCTCTAGGGCTTCCTTAAGCCTGACATCTCGCATATCTGCCACTACCAGTTCTAACTCAGCCGCACTGAGGTTGATATTGGCTGGAGCTAAATCGATGCCATGAATTTTAGAGTGAACAGGCAGAGGTTGACTGTGCAAAATCGAGTCATAAACAGTTTGCTTTAGTGAAGTGGGGTCTAAACCCATAAAAGTCGTCAATGAACCTTGCGGGTCCATGTCTACCAAAAGCACCCGATGTTTGCGCTCTTGCAGATGGTAGGCAAGGTTCATGGCTAAACTCGACTTGCCCACGCCGCCAGATTGATTGAATAGTGTTACAACGCAAGTCAAATTTTTTACCTCTACAATAAAGTCTTTGAGTCAACAATAAAGTCCTTGAGTAATTGATACAGTTGGCTCTCAGGACACGCCAAAATATTTTTTTTCTTATTTTTCAGTTAGCAGATGCTCTAACCGAATGGCTAGATTTTCAGCGTTGCTCTTGTGTCACCGTTAATCAATACCATAGCAGAGCTACTGGTACAGATAAGCTGTCGCAAAGCATTGTAAAAAATTCAGTTACTCCGGTAAATTGCAATTTTGCTTAGTTACTCTAGCAGTTACTAAAAAATAGTAACTGCTAGAATCCTTGCATATTCTAGGTTTTAGCTCTTTTCTATTTTTAGTTACCATAGTTACCATACAAAAATAAGTTTTTCCAAAAAATAGCTTTCTTTTTCTAAATATAAATTTTGTATTAAAAAAGTATAGTATTTAGACTGAAAGAAAAAATTAACGCGCAACTCTCAAACCGTAAATCTAGACATATCAATAACTTAAGTTGGTTACTAAAACTTGCAACTTCGTTTTCATTTAAAATTTAGTGCTGATTTATACCGCTTTTTCAAGAACTCATGAAGGGTTTAATGGATAATTGCAAACCGTACTGCACTTTCCAAACGTAATCAATACACCTTTGAAACGCAGGTTGACGCTATTAACTATGTCTAAATATCTGTAATCCAGGTTGAGCAGTTACCAGTTACCGCCACAAGTAAACAAACACCGACGGTATAAAGACCCGCAGCATAAAGAAGAGTTTTGGTTACTAAACCTAGTGAATCAGTTACCGCTTGTTTTTCACGTTAAAAATAAGCAGTTTTTTTCTTAAACGCAATAACTGTGGTAACTGAAGTTAGATAAAACGCTAAAATGCTTATCCTGCCTATATTCTAGCAGTTACCACTTTTTACGGTAACTGGTCATTATCTGTTTCTTCGGGCGTAGTAACTGGGTCTGAGTTACCGCCATTATCGTCACTCATCGAGTCAACAGAAATAGATGGAAAATAAGGATAATCAGGTAACTCAAAGCCGTTAACTCGGTCTAAAAGCAACTGAATCGGTATCTCCACACAGCTGCGAGTTACCATTTCTGGTGGCGTTGGGAGCATGATCTCACCATCAGCATCAGCCCGAAGACTAACCTTGAGCCGCTGGTAGGTTATGGAAGAGTCCTTATCACAGTGAAATTTCTGCTTGCTACAGGTCTTGCCTCCCGCCTTCTCAATTTGCTGCCGAATCATTTTTTGACTGTAGGGCAAGTCATTCTTGAAGTAACGGGATATCACTGGCCAAACTCCGTGCATATAAACTGCCAGAGATTTGTAATTTCGATTTTCGGGGTTACCATCTTCAGTAATGAGACGGCAGTTCCATTCACCAATTTCAGTTTGCGATCGCAACACCAGAAGTCGATCAATAAAGTCAGAGAGCGAAGATTTCTTCGATTCGTCCTCATTGGCTTCACCGCACAAGGAAGCAAGGTAAGCCCACACCTCTTCAGCTGACACAGCACATGAGAGTTCAGCCAAGCGAAAAGCGTAGAAACTAACAAGGGCCAAACTGGATGCTAATCTTGCGTGCGCTGCAGGTAGCTTTGAAATGAGTTGAGATTCTAATTCCTTAACTCCTTCCTGAAAGTAACCAATTTTAATGAATTCAGGCAAGACAGACGAACAATGACGTGAAATAAAATGTAATTCCTGGAAAGCATTTGGGTTGGGAGTTCCCTCAAAAACCAAACGAATCAATCTGGATAGAATAATTGGGTCATCATCCCCAATTGAAAAATTAGAAGCGACCATCAAGGCACTATGAGGGTCTTGGCTATTTTCCCGTACAAGGCGCGACCCACCACCGTATTGAGTTTTTACTTGTTGACAAATCCAATCGACTTGAGCTTTGTCTGGGTCGTCGAGAAACTGCGTTAATCCTCCCATCAACTTAAATCGTTCATAATAACCGCTTTCAGAGGTCTTATGGAGTACAGCCCGATGGTCTAACCCTAATAAAGAAAGTGCCGTCACCGCTGCTACCGTCTTCCCGGTTCCAGCATCGCCATATAGTCCCAAAATCGGGAAAAAGCCTTCCTTTTCCAGGATTTCGTCATAAAACAAACCAGCCACTACAAACGACATTGTAAATATTGCTGGCATAAACCCAGATTCCCCAAAAAAGCTACGCATGGCATTAACCAAGCGCTTTAAAACTTCTGGTTCTTGCTCTATATAAATGTTGGGGAGAGGAATTTTTTCCTTCGCAATTAATGCTTGGTTGAAAACCCAACCCGACTCTTCCTCGCTGATGAAGCGTCCATCTACAGAAATTTGGCAGTTGGGGAATACCCAAATTCCGTCTGCTTGCCGACCAATGCGATCGCATAATTTGTAAGGTCTGCCTCCCCGTTCTCGATAAGCTGCCAATTCCTTATGCAAGTATTTCTGAAGTTCCTCTGGCTTTAGCTTGTTGACCAAATAAACCTTTCCGGTAGAACGTGCCAGACAATTTACAAAATCCGTTACCTTATGCAGCGCTTCAGCTGGAACTACGACTCGGTCTTGCTCTTTTGGAGAGTCATAACTGCGCTTGACCTGCAACACAAATCCACCAAAGGCATTGTTAGTACCTACTAACTCCCGCTCAATTTTAAAACTGAAGCTTGCCTTAGGAATCCATTGCCACTCTGAACCTGTATCATCAAAACCCTTACCCGACTTAATCCAATATCCTAATTCAGACCTATCGGGATGTTGCACCGGCGCTAGCCAATCAGAAGTATCAAACTGTTTATCGTTACACAGTAACGAATAGCGCGAGTCGTTAGGCGACAGTGCAATCCACTCCTCAATTGAAATATAAGTTATTTGGTAACGACCTCCTTGAATAATTAGGTCGTCAATATCTGGATCTTCCTTAGTGAACTGTCCCCACCAGCCGACACGAGTTTTACATCCCCATTGTTGCAACAGTTTAATCGTTTCATAATAACGATGCATAATATGCCCATTTGCAAGCATCCCGGCATCAACATACAAATCGATAACTAAAGCAGAGAGGGACACATTTCGTTCTTGGGCTACTTTTTGGAGGTAACGTTTCAACAAGTTCGGACTACAGTCCCAAGCAGCTCCAGGTGCACCGATAATTATTTGCTGTAAATGACAAGCAACTGACCATGCTTTTAATACTCCCTCAGCCAAACCAATAGACGGAAGTTGAACTGATGGGGGACGGCAGAATGCCAGTGGCATTTCCCCATTGTCCAATCTTGGTCCGTTTCCTTCCGCAGGTGCTGATGATCCCCATTTGTACTTGCCGCTGCTGGGGTCATCTGGGCGTAACTGGAAAGCAATGATTTGTCCGCACTCGTTATAAATTGGCAAGAACATCCCTGGCTGACCATACAAGTACAACGAACCATTCCGCTCAACGACGCCGGGTAAATCAGCACTTACATTTTCCACCTGGGTTTCCTGCCATGAACAAAAACCGATAAAGTCAACAAACTCACCTAGTCCGCGCCCATCCTTCAATTGAGTCTGGTGAACGTCTTTCAGTGGCAGTTGTTCTAATATCTGTCGGTACTGCTTATCCCGTTCTTGCTCGCTAAGAACTTTACGAAAAGACGCTTGTGGAAAATTTTCC
Organism: Scytonema sp. PCC 10023; assembly: GCF_963920835.1. Taxonomy (NCBI): domain Bacteria; kingdom Bacillati; phylum Cyanobacteriota; class Cyanophyceae; order Nostocales; family Scytonemataceae; genus Scytonema; species Scytonema sp. PCC 10023. Next base: position 4,247 of record NZ_CAWUDP010000179.1, on the reverse strand, counting down.
ACAAGCGTCTCTTGGCTATGAGAAGATGCATCATTGAATTTATTCGACCTATGCTTTGCTTTTTCCCCAAATTTGGAGCGATAGTAATTAGTGCGACTGGAGTTGTTCCACTCAGGGAATTGTGATGGATAAGCTTTTTGCACTGCCATCACCCAAGACGAAGGCAGTCCAGTCAAATTTGCCATGTCTTTGCTAGATGCTCTTTTACCCTGACTTTGAAGGGTGATTGCTGCTCTTAACAATTCATCTACAATATGAGGCTCAATAAATTCTTGTCCCATTCCACCTGATAACTCTCGAATATAAACGTAACCAGATGGAGCGGAATGGGGATCACAGTGATAACAATAAATGCTTCCGTCGTAATTAAGCTTACAGCTTCCTGTTGTATTTCCACAAAGTGGACAGGGATTTTTTTTAGTGGAATGTTTACCTTTTTTCCTAGTTCCTGGCATAAGTATATTCAATTTTTAGTTGCATTTTATACTAACTAAGAGACAGTACTAAACAGTGAAACTCGTGCTTTTTCCTAAAACTAATTGCAACGCTATGCTCAAAAAACAAACTTAAGTCATTAACTTTCAGTTCTTTGCCAAGCGTTGATCCAAGTGTGTCTCAATTAGGTATAAATGCAGGATTTTATACTTCTAAAACTGTTTTGGTGGATTCAGCTGCTTGTAAAAGGTGATGACAAGCCCAGTCCACAAGAGCCATTCCAGACGCTCGTGCAGCATCTTCAAAAATAGGTTGTAAGTGTAATGGAAGTGTGAGGGTAAAATACGAAGAGTTTGGTATAGATTTATTTTTGGCAGGCTCGTTCCACCGATAATTCCACCCCTGACACTCGGATGCTCTTGTCTGGGCATCTTTTTCGAGAAAACTCAAAAAACCAAATTTGTAGCAATAAAAGCTGTGGTTATCTTTGACTGGCTCTCTACTACAGTATTGGCAATTCCAACAGCTGCGTTTTTGGACGGTTCTTTCTTCAGCATTCTGATTGGATGAAGATTCCTTGAGAAATCTTGTAGCTGCATCAACACTCCGCTCATTGAGTACTTTTCGTAAACTGCTTGCTGATTCAGTGTTGCCTTGTTGCAGCAACTTGTCTATGGCTGCAACTACCTTTTTGGCTTTGGAATAGGTGCGACCGCTACCCAAACCCACAAGTGTAGCTACGCGCTCGCGGCTTTTTCCTCCAGACGCTTGTGGAAAATTTTCCACAAGCGTCTCCTTGTTATCTCTTCCTAATTTTTTATTGGTAGCAGCAGCTGCTAGTTGTTGCCGCTGCTTCGCTCTAGCCTTTTCCACTTGTTCCCAAGCTAAGGCTTCACGCACTTTTTGTTCAGTCGTCTTGCTACGACTGGCATTTTCCAGCAGCAGAGCCTCCAACTCTGCCTCCGGACTGGAAAAGTCCCTTACTTCCACAGGAATACTTTGCCAACCCAGTAACTGCACAGCCTTCCAACGTCGGTGTCCGCTGATGATCGTGTTCTGTTGGTTAATAACTAAGGGCTTGACCCATTGCGAGTTGCGAATAAAGTCAACCAAGTCCGAAAGGTCCTCTGTTGCTCCATAAATGGACGAATTGAACTCATGTGGTTTAAGGGAGGCTGGGTCAACAGACTTAAAGACAGAAGCCAGCAGATGATTATGTTGACCGTTGCTGCTCAACTTTGATGAATCAGAAGAAATACTCATAAAGACTCCTAGTCCTATGAAGAAATTGCAAAAAACTCTTTCTTGTTACTTTCTGCTTCGCCACAATTAGAAAGTGTAGTAGAGTGAAATCGACAAAGCTCTTACCTGCTATGGCACTCTATGCCAAACTAGCTTTTTTAGCGCTGTTGGCTATTAGTGGCACTGCAAGGGGGCGAACTATATCAAAAAGCCCATAAATCCCTGAAACTAAGGTTTTTAACCTTATGTGGTTATTTACACAAGACAATATCATTTCTATTAAACCACAATGCCTAAAGTATCAGTCATTTTTGTCTAAAGCTCTGGACACTTATTTTCAACAATTTATCGTATTGAGTAAACTTGATTAGTGATTCCTCTAAAAAGCAACCGAAAAAGTATAAAATCTTAATATGATTACTAAAGCAGAAAGACTAGCGGCTCTAATTAAGGAATTGCGGGGTGTTTGCTCTCAGCGTCGATTTTCTCAGCAGTTGGGAGTGAGTAAATCATGCGTCAATTTTTGGGAGTCTGGCTTGGCTTGGCCAGATACAGATAATCTGGAAAAGCTGGCACAATTAAAAGGCTGGACTCTTGCCGAACTGCAAACTTACTTGGTGAAGGGAGAGCTACCATTAGAGGAACCGTTAGAGCAGATTTTGAACCAACTGCGATTACTTCCCACAGAAGCAGTGGCTCAAGTAGCATCTGTGGCGGTGCAAACGTTGGCAAGTAGGACTAAATCAACGGGTAGTGCCCAAGATGTAATGATAGTAGGGTAGACTCCAACGGTTGCTGATTCCATTGCCCGCGATGCCCACTTGTCCAAGCTGTACCTCTAAAAGGCACTATCAAAAATGGTCACATCCACAATAGCTAACAACGCTTCAAATGCTGCAACTGCGGTAAGCAATTTGTGGAAGACCTGCAAAACAAGGTGATCCTCAAGCCACTGATGCTGTTGGCGAAGTCGGGTAATCCCTAATTCCTCGTTATGGTCAGCTACAGCAGAATCAAGCTTTCAGAGCTTTAAATTCACTTGGCCAACAATATCTTCGGTGACACTGTTGGTCAATGTACTACATATTTGTCAATTCAAGTATTACGTAGGTCAAAATCTCCAATCTGTCGTTGCGGCTTTTTCTTTGTAACACTTTTGTCTATGCCTTTGTAACACTTTCGCCAACAGTGTCTTCGCTACTTTTACCCCGTAATCGCCGATTAAAGCGTGATTTTTCCAACATCTTCGGTATGAAATTATGGTCTTTCATGTAGGCGCAAGCCTTACTGTTATTACCATTGAAGAAGATGGCTGCAATCAGCGCCGTTGTAATAATTTCTGCATCACTCATCTGACGTCGAATATCATCGTCATGCCCAATCGCCTTTAACAGATCATCAGTGATAGCATAAATGGCAATAATTTCATTAAGCATAAACCCCTCCTTATTTCTCTGTGGAGGGGATTTTATTGCTGAAATGACCTCGTTGCGATTGCGCGGAGCGCACTGCCCCTTGGGCAATCGCCGATAAGAGTAACTAGCAACTTGGGTTAATATAGCTCTGCATCGAATCGAACAAGTGTTAGGCATAAAATACAAAAAGAATAGCGAACTCATAAGTAAACGCGCTTTTGTACGCTATGCCGATGACGTGCGCCACTTAACCAGGCGCTAGAACCCTCTCACAGAGAGGAGAGGTACGGAATCATATGACCTCTGGGCCAACAACTAACCTAATGGTGAAAGCCAGAGGGGACAGTAGCATGTTGTTAAAGCGGAAGAAGTCAGAAGATGCTTATGATTTGGTTCTGCAAGACCCGTGCGATATGGTGAGAGCCAAACTGCCCAAACCTCAGTTTCCAGTGATGGAAGCGTACATTCTCCGACTACAGCATCTCATGGCGGGGTCACTGTGATAGGGTGGCTAAGTCGTCGCCACCTGAACTTTCCGCACAGTACCGAGAGAGAATGACCTCACCTAAGGAAACGGAAGAGGCACCTAAGTCGCACTCGATACATCTAGTGTCTAGGGAATGTGGGATTGCCCTAAGTGCCGAGAGGCACAGGGTAACGGAGCCACCGTAGTACTCTGAGAACGGGAAAGCCGTCTACATGGGGAAGGGTGGCAGGTGTTGCAAAACTCAACTCATATCATGTCCGGCTAATCACTTACGATTAAGCTCCAATTTGAAGCCACCAATGGAAACCCGTTAACCCGCGAATTAAATCTTGCTGTTGGAGTAAACCCACATTCCGCAGGTAAGCGAAGAGATTAATGGTATTTTTTATGAATGACACCATCAGTATCAGAAATAAGAGCGCGTCGCCGCATTACCGATGGTTATGGGTCTGTGCTTGTTAGTTTACACTTTAGGACAACGGGCACTGCGGCAGGCACTTGAGCAAGCCAAACAAACCATCAGCAATCAATTAGGCAAGCCGACTGCTACCCCCACTATGCGGCAGGGCTGTTTCATTCCACAAGGGAGAAGAGTTTGTCAATATCATTAGAGGTATAGCCATAGCCATCTTCATTAGGACGCAGCTTGCTTGAGAACGACTTCGATG
>NZ_CAWUDP010000178.1:0-10733 GCF_963920835.1 Scytonema sp. PCC 10023 | reverse complement strand
CAATGCCTGAGAAGCCTACACCATACCCGTTAGGGTTGGTGTAGGAGCGTCACTATTCAGCGGTACTGACACTAGTGGCTCATCCAGTGGTGCTTTTAGTGCAGTGGAAGAAAAGGCAGTGGGGAATGCCGGAGCCATTAAAATTACTACAAATGAACTGGCTGTGAATAATGGTGCTCGATTAGTTGCCAGCAGTTTGGGACAAGGAAATGCAGGTACTATAACAATTCAAGCCTCAGATAAAGTTTCAGTGAATGGAGACACTAGAAATAGCTCACCCACTGGTGTATTCGCTGAATCCACAACAGGTAGAGGTGGAGATATCGGGCTTACGATAGGAAACTTACTTTTGTTGCGTAGTAGAGGTTTAATATCTGCTAGAAGTGGTGTTGAAGGTCAGGACGGGATTGACGGCAATATCGATATCAACACAAAATTCGTAATCGCTTTTCCTTTAGAAAACAGTGATATTATTGCAACTGGTTTTGGGCGAAGTCCTGGTAGCAATATTCGAGTCAATGCTCAAGGAATCTTTGGCACTCAATTTCGGCAACAACTAACACCAGAAAGCGATATTGTTGCTACTGGAACCGTCACGTTGAACACAGATCTTGACCAAACCTTAGGATTTGTAGAACTGCCCATAGCGTTAACAGATACATCAGAGCTAATAGCAGACACTAGCTGTGGTGCTATTGCCAGCACAGATTCTGACACAGATAAAAGCAAATTTACTATCACCGGACGTGGCGGTTTACCTCCCAGCCCCTACGAACCCCTTACTACTGATGTTCTGTGGTCAGATACTCGCATACCAAATATCGCATCCCAACAGCGCTCAGAAAAACCATCTACCAAACCAGCGACTAAAGATGATGCGGTGAAGATAGTACCTGCGACGGGGTGGGTGTTCGACGGGAAGGGGCACGTTACCCTCATCTCCCATGCTTCTAATGCCAATAACTTGGGTTCTACTCCTGCTTGTCAAAAGAAATGATTTGGGGAGGTAGGGGAAGGCGATCGCCCAAGAGCCAAATTACCCATAATCACAGCACCCCACCCCCCTTTTGGCTACACCAAACTTCCCCTCCTCGCTTGCGGGGAGGGGTTAGGGGTGGGGTTTTCCGGGTTTTCTGGGTAATTGAACGGACATAATATTACCAAATTTTTCCTCAAAATCTCATCATAAAAGTGCTGACAACACCTCTTGAGTCATAAAACTTACTGTGATCCCGCTTTTTGATAGCTTGAGGAACCAACACACAAAGGTTTAGCTGAGCGCAACACAGCGTCCAGCAACCCCGGAAAAAGTGCATCCAAATCCTCTGTGCGCAACATATTAATGTGCTGTGTTCCTTCTTTGCGAGTCAAGACGACACCTGACTCCCGCAAAATCTTGAAGTGATTGGACATGGTGGACTTGGCAATGGCAAAATCGAAGTCAGCACAGCAATGCTCTCCCTTAGTTGCCAGCCGCCGCACAATTTCCAGCCGCACTGGATCACCTAACGCATACAGCACTGCTGCCAAAGAAATATGTTTTCGGTCTGGATGATATAGCAGTCTCATACTTGCATTATCTCATTAAGTAGACTATATTTTAATTATTCGATAATATCGAATAAACGAACTAATAGGAGGACGAATATGTCATCCGTAGCACATGTAACAGAATCTACGTTCAAGCAAGAAGTCCTTGAAAGTGCAGTTCCAGTGTTGGTAGACTTTTGGGCACCTTGGTGTGGACCTTGTCGTATGGTGGCTCCCGTGGTAGATGAGATTGCTACCGAATACACAGGACAGGTAAAAGTCGTGAAGTTAAACACAGACGAAAATCCTACTGTTGCCAGCCATTACGGGATTCGCAGCATTCCTACGCTGATAGTGTTTAAAGGGGGTCGGCAAGTCGATACGGTGGTGGGTGCAGTGCCAAAAACAACGTTGAGCAAGACCTTAGCGCAGTATCTATAGTTATAATTCGTAATTGATAATTGTTGCTTTGTCATAAATAACTCAATTACGAATTAAGATTTGGACGGGTGTAGGAAATAAGGGAAAAAATACTGAGCTTATACCTCACACCTCACACCAAGTCTTGACAGACAAGCAATGCGTAAATCCTATCATTTGCTGGAGTGAGCGCAATGGACTTGAAATTGCATGGTAAATCCGCGCTGGTGAGTGGTTCAACTGCAGGTATTGGTTTTGCGATCGCTCGAGGGCTTGCACAAGAAGGAGCATCAGTTATTATTACTGGACGTTCTGTTGAACGAGTGGAACAGGCTATAGACAAAATTCAGCAAAGCAACCCAGAAGCAAAAGTTTCCGGTGTAGTCGCCGACCTTGCAAAAAAAGAAGGAGCAGAGCAAGTCTTTCAACAAGTTCCTAGCATTGATATTCTCGTTAACAATCTTGCTGTTTTCGAGTTTAAGGCATTTTCCGATATTACCGATGAGGACTGGTTCAACTTCTTTGAAGCTAACGTTCTTAGTGGAGTGCGCCTGAGTCGCCAATACCTGCCAAAGATGTTAGAGCAAGACTGGGGACGTATCATTTTTATCTCCAGTGAGTCCGGCATTCAAATTCCTGTCGATATGATTCACTATGGCATGACCAAAACGGCTCAGCTTGCCGTTGCCAGGGGTTTAGCAGAATTGACCGTTGGCACCCAAGTCACAGTCAACTCTGTTCTTGCAGGACCGACTCGGTCAGAAAGTGTTGAGGACTTTTTGACAAAGATGGCAAAAGAGCGTGGTATCAGTCTCAGTGAAGTCGAAACTGACTTTTTCAAAAATATTCGTCCAACTTCCCTGCTCAAACGCTTTGCAACAACCGACGAAGTCGCGGCGATGGTTGTTTATCTATCCAGTCCGATAGCTTCAGCTACTAATGGTGCAGCTTTGCGGGCGGATGGCGGGGTTGTGCAGTCAGTTGTTTAAGAGTTATCAGTGAGCAGTTATCAGTGAGCAGTTATCAGTTATCAGTTTCATCAGCCTGCTCGCTGAGAACTCATGACTGATTGAACTGACATCTTGCACCAATATCAATAAGAGGCGGAGCCTCTATATTCTCGTTCCCAGGCTGAGCCTGGGAACGAGGGCTGGGAGGCTAGAGCCTCCTCCTTGTTGAGAATGGTGAGTCCAGAGAAAGCAGGCGGGTTTCCCACGCCCAGGGGACTGGCGTTCGCCGTCAGGCGTGCCGAAGGCATACCCGAAGGGTGCAAGTTATCAGATTGAACTGAGTTTGGTTGTCAACCTGGAATTTTAATTTTTGGCGTAGCACAGAATTTAGAGATTTAACCCATGAACACTAACATCAACTTACTCTCTCCCTACAAGTTAGGTCATTTAGAACTGCCCAACCGCATAGTGATGGCTCCCTTAACCCGACAACGCGCGGGTGAGGGTAATGTGCCGCACCAACTTAATGCCACCTACTACGTCCAACGCGCTTCTGCGGGGCTGATTATCACTGAAGCCACTCAAGTTTCTCCACAGGGTCAAGGGTATCCTTATACACCAGGAATTCACTCACAAGAACAAGTAGAGGGTTGGAAGTTAGTCACAGATGCGGTGCATCAGCAGGGAGGGAAAATTTTCCTGCAACTCTGGCATGTAGGACGCATTTCACACCCAGATTTCCAACCGAATGGTGAGTTACCGCTAGCACCTTCTGCGATCGCACCCAAGGGTCAGCTACTCACCTATCAAGGCATGAAACCATATGTGACTCCTCGCGCTTTGGAAACGTCAGAGATTCCCGGAATTATCGAACAATATCGCCAAGGGGCAGAAAATGCTCTGGCTGCAGGCTTTGATGGGGTGGAGGTTCACGGAGCTAATGGTTATTTACTTGACCAATTTCTCCGGGATGGTACGAATCAGCGCACAGATAACTATGGCGGTTCCGTGGAAAATCGTGCCCGACTGCTTTTGGAGGTAACCGAGGCGGTTGTTGGTGTCTGGGGTGCAAAACGCGTTGGCGTACGCTTGTCTCCCAGTGGAACATATAACGACATACAAGACTCCAATCCGCTAGTAACTTTTGGTTACGCAGCCCAAGCGTTGAACCAGTTTGATTTGGCGTATCTGCATATCTTTGAGGCGATAGAAGCAGACATCAGATATGGCGCGACAGTGGTGCCAACGAGTCATATACGGGAGCGTTACAAAGGTACATTGATAGTCAATGGTGGATATACCCGTGAAAAAGGGGATGCAGTTTTAGCCAAGGGAGAAGCAGAGTTAGTTGCCTTTGGGACACTGTTTATATCAAATCCCGATTTACCCCGACGCTTTGCTCTGAATGCACCACTGACTGAGGCAGATACGACAACCTTTTATGGCGGTGGGGAAAAGGGGTATACCGATTATCCTACAGTGCAAGAGCAACACCCTTCTCTTGTCGGGGCAAAGTAATTCGTAATTCATAATTACAAATTACGAATTTGTGTCATGGAACCTTATAATCTTCTTAAAAATTAACGGACAGATCCAATGGTTCAAGAACTCAGCCTTCAAACCAAACCTCTGGATGTACCTAGCGCGATTATTCAGCGTCGTTCTATCAAAAGTTTCAAACCAGATCCCATATCCCCAGAATTACTCAAGCAACTTGTTGAGCTAACTGTAGCAGCACCCAGTAGCTATAACATTCAAGATTGGCGGATAATTCTTGTACAAGATCAGGAGCAAAAGGCAGCTCTTTCTGCTGCAGCTTGGAATCAAAAGCAAATTGTCGAAGCGCCTGTAACCTTTGTCTTTGCTGCTGACGCTACTGCTGGCGAACAAGACTTGACTCCAATTTATGAGCAAGGACTTGCAACTGGTGCATGGACTGAAGCCACGGTAAACTACTTTAAAACGGCTATTCCGCAGCATCAAGCAGGACTTGGAGACAAGCGGCGGGAGTATGCAATTAAAGATGCTGTCATTGCTGCGACTCATTTGGTGCTAGCAGCAGAAAGCCTAGGCTTATCCACCTGCTTTATGAATGGTTGGATTGAAGAGAAAGTCAAAGAAGTGATTGGTGCTGCAGACAATCCAGATATTGCGATCGCTCTTCTTGTACCTGTTGGATATGCAGCAGAATCGCGTCGCGATCCCGGACGTTTGCCATTTGCCTACAACGTCTTTGTAGATAAACTAGGAAACCCTTATGAAGGGTAAAGGGGATTGGGGATTAGGGATTGGGGATAGTCAACAGTAAACAGTGAACAGTGAACAGTGAACAGTACCAGCATGGTACTTGATAACTGAAAACTGGTAACTGGTAACTGGTAACTGATAACTGATAACTGTCGCCAGTACTCTCCGAAGGGTCTCCCGACCGAGGCTTCTGGCGTCCCCCCACCAACTTTGTACGTATGGTGTGGGACTCCCAGCCGCGACCAGTTGAACTAGATAATTTACCCAGATAAAAGAGATTCATGATGAGAAAACGGTACATAGCGAGTAGCGAAGTACCGTCTATCTGCGAATCGTAACAATGCGATTCACTTGACTCCAAAGTCAATCGCACCAAAATCATCATCTACCAGAGAAAAAACCATGTCCATAGCCTCATATCTAGCGCGTCGTTCGCTTCATTATGGCTGGCTGGTTGCGGGCTTAACTTTCTTAGCCTTGCTAGTCGCTGCTGGAATTCGTGCCACTCCCAGTGTACTTATTGTCCCTCTTGAACAGGAGTTTGGTTGGTCTAGGGCAACCATCTCGCTGGCGATTTCTATCAAAGCATAACGTCCGGGTGAGAACCCCTGCCTTTTAATCCGGGGATGAAACCCGACACGCATTCCATGCGCGTCCTCCGTGTCTTTTAAGCATTAAAGCATAACGTCCGGGTGAGAATCCTGGCTTTCAAGCAGGGGCAGGAATGCGACAGGTTTTCATTTGTTGTATCTCTGGTATAATTATTCAAGGTACTGGGTGGCGACCCGTACAGGATATCCATAACTGGACTCCGAGGGTAGAAACGTAGTCTTTAGACTGTACCGTAGTCTGCGGTGGGACGCGTCGTGGACTCTAAATAAAATTGCCTGCGGAGACGATCTGACGGGGACTGATTTTCAGTCTAGTTAAGAGTCTAAGAAACAGGAACAAAGGTGGAAATGCATGGCTTTAGCCATACATTGGAACATCTTTTAAGAATCCCCGTGCATTGAGGCGCGGGGAGTACGTCAATAACTTGGTACTCTATGGACTCATTGGACCTTTTGCCGCAGCAGTCTTAGAGCAAATCGGGATTCGACGCACGATGGTGTTTGCTCTTATCTTACTTGGCGTTTGGGTTAGCTTAACTACGCTGATGTCAGCTTCGTGGCAACTAGTTTTGCTATGGGGGGTAGTTGTAGGTAGCGGTAGTGGCGTCATTGGTTTAGTTTTGGGTGCCATTGTTGTCAATCGCTGGTTTGTGGAACGACGGGGTCTGGTTCTCGGTGTCTTAACTGCAAGCACCGCTACCGGACAATTGGTGTTTTTACCAATGCTGGCATCATTAGTCGAACGCTTCGGGTGGCGGAGTGCAGTTCTCACCATTACTGGTGTTGCTGTGTTGATTGTTCCTCTGATTGCGCTATTGATGCGCGTTCGCGAAGCGGGCGCTCTGCGCCATCGCCCTTCTCAAGTTGGTTTACGACCGTTTGGTGATCACTCCGAAACGGTGGAGGTGCGTCATCGCAGTGTCAACCCTATCGCTTCGACCCTGAGTACATTGAGAGTGGGAATGCGTAGACGCGAAGCGGCTTGTCGTCAGACATCGCGTGACTTCTGGTTGTTATCTGGTAGTTTTTTTATCTGCGGTGCCAGCACCAATGGTCTCATCGGTACTCATCTCATTCCCGCCTGCATCGATCACGGAATTCCCGAAGTCAAAGCGGCAGGACTGTTAGCCGTGATGGGGATATTCGATTTTGTCGGAACCACAGCCTCCGGTTGGTTGTCTGACCGCTGGAATAATCGTTACCTGTTGTTTTGGTACTACGGATTGCGAGGGTTGTCCTTAATCTTCTTGCCCTTCAGTTTCGACCCCCATTTCTACGGACTCTCCATTTTCGCAGTCTTCTACGGTCTTGATTGGATTGCCACCGTACCCGCCACCGTGCGTCTAACTACCAATGTGTTTGGTAAAGAAAAAGCGGGTGTGATGTTTGGCTGGATCGTTGCAGCGCATCAAATCGGCGCAGCCACAGCAGCATTTGGAGCAGGGGCGCTGAGAACTTGGCAGGGCAGTTATCTACAGGCATTTATCCTGTCTGGTATTTTGTGCTTAATTGCAGCAGTGCTTGTACTCCGTATTGGTCAACGTCCAAACTCAAGAGATTATCAGCTTTCTCCAGCCCAACTTCATCCTTAAGGAGGAATCGAGCGAATGTCAACAATAGCTTTGATTGTCGGAGCAGGTAGTGGATTGAGTGCATCGATAGCCCGCCTGTTTGCAAAAGAAGGAATAACCGTCGCTTTAGCTGCTCGTCAAATTGATAAACTGAGTGAGCTAAGCAGTGAGATTGATGCTGCTACGTTCGCCGCCGATGTCTCCAAACCGCACGAAGTAGAGCAGTTATTTATTGATGTTGAAAATAAACTAGGTTCTCCTAATATCGTCGTTTACAATCCCAGCTTTCGAGTGCAGGGATCTCTTATTGATTTAGATCCTACCGACGTAGCGAAAACTTTAGATATCACTGCTTATGGAGGCTTTCTTGTAGCCCAAGCTGCTGCTAAACGGATGTTGGAGCAGGGAGGCGGTGCTATCTTCTTTACAGGAGCCTCAGCGAGTGTTAAGGGTTATCCGCGATCTGCTCCTTTTGCAATGGGCAAATTTGCACTGCGTGGTTTGGCTCAAAGTATAGCCCGGGAACTAGCACCAAAGAATATCCATGTAGCACATTTTGTGATTGATGGTGCAATCCGTTCAGCAGTACGCCCAGATCCAGTAGACAAGCCTGATAGCACACTTGACCCTGGTGCGATCGCCTTAACTTATCTCAACATTTTGCGTCAGCCCCGGAGTGCTTGGACATGGGAAGTAGAACTACGACCGTGGGTAGAGCATTTCTAGCCAAGACAATTGTTACAAGAAGTAGAAGTATTTGAGCGTGAACTTGCGGCATTACTCAACGCAAAATATCCAACGCCTATTCTTGAGGTTCACCATGCCGTTATCGCCAAATCACCGCAATCTTAGCGCTGCTGGTTTTAAGAATTTTTGGAGAGTGAAATGAAAAAGTATCGCGGTAGCTGTCATTGCGGAAAGGTACAATTTGAAGTGACAACGAATCTTGAGCGAGTTGTGCGGTGCAATTGCTCTTTGTGCTCCAGAAGAGGTGCAATTATGCATCGCGTTCCCGCTGAACAATTCACTTTGATAGCTGGCGAAGACTATCTTACCCTCTACCAATTTCATACAAAAACAGCAAAGCACTATTTCTGTAAAGTTTGCGGCATCTATCCCTTCCACAGACCCCGCGTTGCTCCCGATTTTTATGGAATTAATGTCGCCTGCTTAGAAGATGTTGATACCTTTAAGCTAGAGCCTGGACTAGTTGATGGTCGGTCATACGAGTAGCAGGGGTGCAGAATGCGTTCGTGCATCTCTAACACAGGATTCACCTAAACAAAACTATCGCATAATTTAGGAGAAAGAATAATGATTGAACTTTATTATTGGACAACACCAAACGGTCACAAAATTACAATCTTCCTTGAAGAAGTTGAACTACCTTACACTATAATTCCTATCAACATTGGCGCTGGGGATCAGTTTAAGCCGGAGTTTCTTAAAGTTTCGCCTAACAACCGCATTCCAGCAATTGTAGACCGTGAACCAGCAGGAGGCGGTGAGCCAATTTCTGTTTTTGAATCGGGTGCAATCTTGCTCTATTTAGCAGAAAAAACTGGCAAGTTGATTCCAACTGATTTGCACCAACGCGTTGAAGTCCTCCAATGGTTATTCTGGCAGATAGGGGGCTTAGGACCGATGGCGGGACAGAATCACCACTTCAACAGGTATGCTCCCGAAAAGATTGACTATGCTATTAAGCGATACGTAAATGAGACAGCACGTTTATACGCTGTCTTGGATAAGCGGTTGGCTGATAGGGAATTTGTGGCTGGTGATTATTCCATCGCCGATATTGCTGCCTATCCTTGGATCGTGCCATATGAGAGCCAAAGCCAAAAATTAGAGGACTTCCCCAACCTCAAGCGCTGGTTTGAGACAATTCAGGCGCGTCCTGCGGTCATTCGTGCTTACGAGAAGGCAGAGGCTTTTAAAAATCAGGCGCTTGATCCAGACAAGTCAAGAGATTTGTTATTCAACCAGTCGGCGAAAACGATTCAGCATTAGTACATACTTTGTAAGTATTGTCAACTGCTTCACTCATCGTTCCCCACATTTTCCCCAAATTTCCTCGTTTTAGAGGATAAAACAAACCATAGATGGACACAGATGGACACAGATAAAATTGCATCTGTGTTTATCTGTGTGTATTTCTAGTTCTCAACTTTAGTCTTATATGATGTCCGGATGAACACTTATAAAAAACGAACAACCTCAAGAGCCTCCCTTCCCCTTCTCCTTAGGAAGGAGAGAGTTGGGGTGAGGTAAAGTGAGTTCATAGCAAGGGCTTCCAACTGATGGGAACTTGCTGCAAGACATAAGTTACAGCAGATTGCATTTTTCTTGAGCAACAGCTTTTCAACTCAAAAGCCAGATAAGCGAGCAAAGTTTACTTCTGACTCCTGACTCCTGACGCCAATATTTCTGCTGTATAAGTTGAGCAATATTGTCTGCCACCCTAAAGAATAGGAGACCTAAGTGGGTAGTTCTACAACAGAAAAAGCAGGTAAGCAGCGCGTTTCATTGGGACTACTAGGCGCTGCTGCTTTTATGGTCTTTGCTGATGTGCGAGTGATTGATCCTCTGCTTCACATCATTGCCAATGAGTTTAAAGTCGGTGTAGGTAGCGCGGCAATCATTGTCAGTGCTTACAGTATTCCTTATGGACTGTTCCAGTTAGTTTACGGTCCACTCGGAGACCGTATCGGCAAGCTGAAGGTGATGACAGCAGCGATGGCTGCATTTGCTGTTGGAACAGCAGTCTGTGCGTTTGTACCTAATATCGCGTTACTGACGTTGCTGCGTTTTCTCACGGGGGTGGCTGCTGGTGGGATTATCCCGCTCTCACTAGCTTATATTAGCGACAATTTCCCTTACGAGGAACGCCAAACTGCAATTGGACGTTACTTGAGTGCGCTTATGTTGGGTCAAATTCTTGGCGGCAGTTTGGGAGGTATTTTTGGAGAATATATCGGCTGGCGTGACATCTTTTTGTTATTTGGGATTGTGTCACTGATTATTGCTGTAGCAATGTGGTACGCAACCCGCCGAATACCTGATCAGCAGAATATACAAAATCGGGTAGGTTTGGTAAATTTTAAGCCTTATTACCAACTCATGAGGCAACCTGCTGCTCGTAATGTCATTATAGCGGTGTTTATTGAAAGCTTTGTCTTCGGGGCGTTCGCCTATACTGGTGCATTTCTCCGCGATCGGTATAACCTACCTTATGTCACCATCGGGTTTATGCTGGGTGGTTTTGGAGTGGGTGGACTGATTTACAGTCGTTGTGTCAAGTGGTTGGTCAACAAGCTTGGTGAAACTGGTCTGGTTGGTGTTGGCGGGTGCGATTCGTTGCTTAGAAACTAGACGCCGTAAAAGGTTCTAGGGGATTAAGC
>NZ_CAWUDP010000177.1:0-10972 GCF_963920835.1 Scytonema sp. PCC 10023 | reverse complement strand
GATTTTGGTGGCAATTTTTTACGATCGCTCTCCTACCCCTCTGAACGGTTACGTTAACACGCTCGTACTGCTATTTCTTGGTCAGTTTTTCCCCAGACATAACCACTTAAGTCTCCCCACAGCAGATGACACTCATCTATAAGCAATACTCTCAAAAGTCCTGCTTCTATTTCCTTTCTGCGGCTTGCCAACAATGTAACAAGACTGTTTTTTTTTACAGCAACAGCGTCTGGCGAGGCTTTTGGATTTTGCTTTGTGGTTTTCTTCAAACTGATTCCTGCAGCATCAAACAAATCGTAATAGCTCCGTTTTGACTTCCTAGTTACGTCATATTCAAAAGCCAATTTGTATTCTAGCTTGCCAAGTTCCCAGCAATACGAGTGTTTGCAACCAACTCAATACTTCTTCTCGCTGTTCGGCACAAAGAGTGGCTTTTTCTTCCCTTGTGGTTTAACCGCAGTCCCGAAATTCCATATTCCTCGACAGCTAGTGCTTCCAGCCTGTTATCGAACAAGCGTGACACATCTAAAATTGTTTGAATTTCCGAGATACTTGTAACCTTGATAAACCAGCTTGACTGCCAATGCCTTCCTCACCTCACGTGCATCGCAGACGTTGAGCGATAAATTCTTGTAGTTCTGCGATCGCTCAAAGCCTTGGAATTATTCCAGTTTTTGCAGTACAGTACCTTGCAGAAATCTTGTGGCTCCGTTTAGTCGCTCGACCAAGATGTCGCCGTCTTCGTCTGGCTCTGACGCCACTGTATACCTTTCGCCGCGATACCAGACTTTCTCGCCAATCGCAAATTCTACCTTTTTCGAGGTTGCTGCCTTCTCTATCACTTCCACGTTTTGTGGCGAAAGAATACTTGTTCCCCCACTGCTCCAGGCAATTACAGGATAAGTTTCGTTGATAAGTGGCTTCTCTTCAAAATCCACAATTATTCCCACTTGCCCAGCAACGCCTCGCTTATCCCCAATTTCCAGCCTAGACGCAGGCGCGGTTTCTTCTGATTGAGATTCTATATATTCTGCTAGCTCCTGTTGTGCCTTCTCCCAGGTTTGAGGCGAGGCTTCAACTAATGTCGCTTCCTTTTCAATCAAAGGCACTATTTCCTCTGTGGGCAAGATGAGAGCGATTGCCTCACTCAACTGCTCCGGAATCTCTAACCCTTTTAGAGCAAGAATCGCTTTCTCTCTCAGTAGCAATCCTTCGGCTGCTATCGTTTGCGCCGATTTACCTTCCATGGACATTTGCCTGGCCAGAGAGGATATGGCGTTCTGGTCATACACTGGAGGAATTTGGGCGTACCGCTGACCGTTCACGTCGCGCCGAATAACATCGCTCTTTGTTGGCGCTACTTTCTTTGCTTCCTGATTTATTGATTTCATCCTCGAGCGTACCTCTTGTACGCTAAGAGGATTCTCTGCTAATTCTTCTATGATGGGCTGGTACTTCTCGCTGCTCACAGCCATCATTGTTTGTATATCGAGCGCTTCGATACTTTCGATTTCAAGCCCCATGAGATGCTCCGCGACCTGAGCATATCGAGTCGCCGTACTTGGCAGCCATCCCAAAGACTCTCTTATCTCTTTCCATTCCTTGGGGGCTGATGTACCCGGGAGCAACCCAAATCGTTTGACAAAAACTCAAAAATACTCTAGACAACTCCGCCGCTTGCTCTTGAATCTGAGCCAAAAAATTTTGGTTGTTTTCGGTTTGGGCGATCGCATCTGCGTTGAATTCTGCTACCATTGGTTTAAGAAATTTAGATTTTTCAAGCGAGGCGCTCAAGTTTTCCAGACAGTGGGCGCTTCGCTTTTCAGTATTTTACCACGATGGCAGACATTTCAAGAGAGGAATTTGGGGGCGATTGCAAGGGAATTTGTGCCAGAGGCTCACGCATCTATAGACAAGTGACGAATGGCGATTTGAACTCTAGGGTTTTCATGGGCAAGATAAAGAATTCAATCTTAGGAACAACAAGCAGAGCGATTGCGCGGAGCGCAGTGCCCCGAATCGCAATCGCCTGCTTAACGTAACACCACAGCCACCGATTTAGTTATCCAAGGTCTGCAACGCATTTTGGGCTCGGTTCCTGGTACAGAAACAAGTGTAGAAACTTGTCGGTTCGCGGACTAAATGAAAAATTTTCAACGGAGTTACAGGGGTTCTGGCTCCCTATGTCGCAGACTAAATGAAAATTTGTCGCGGAGTATATGAAAAATTCCTACCGAATTCGCGGAGTAATTGAAAATTTCCACTCCTCTTGGGCAGAAAAGGTGCAAACACAATACAGGATAAGGCTTTGGAGGAATAATTCTGTAGATTGCGATCGCCGTGTATTACGAAAAAATAAGGGTTACACAAATATATTTTCAATTAGTCTGCGACAAATTTTCACATAGTCTGCGACGATTTTCACTTTGTCCGCGAACCGACAAAACTCGTCTTGCCCAACTGGAAGAATTACTAGCAAACGGTAGTGACACACGTATTGACGACAGTACAGAAACACGCTTAACTCACCTAGAAATCAAACTTGAAACAGTAAAACAGTGAACAGTACCAGCCGCAGTGACTAGTCAACAGCAAGAAATGACTGATAACTGATAACTGATAACTGGTACTGCGCTTCCTTGATAACTGATACTGCGCTTCCTTGATAACTGATAACTGTTTCGATTACTGTTGTGTCTTTGGTTTTGGCTTTGGCATCTCAAGCGGCTTGCCCTTGAAGTCCTTTGTGGGCTTGCCCTTAAATGTTCGCTCAGCACTCGAGCCTGAGGCAGTTGGTTTACCTCTTGGTGGTCCAAAGTCTTTGCCAGCAGCCTTAAGAGCCGCTTTCTTTTGTGCCATTGCCGTAGCTTTATCATCCTTACTTGCTTTTAGGAACCTTGGTGGCTTCTCCTGTGGCAATTCCAGTAATGAGTCAAATTCAAAAGCGTCCCGATGCGGCACGAACTTTGCTTTAATCTGTATGAATACTGGGCGTCCTTGTTCTTCTTTTGGGGCTTTGGGATTGAACCGGAACGGCGGTACCAGTGCGTCTCTCCAGAACAAAGGTAAATGACTCGCTTTCATGAATTTTACTTTTCTTGCTGGTTCCGACTGTTTAATATGATCCAGCCGTTCCTTAGTGAAATTCTTGAAAACAGAGATACACGGTGTGCGGCACACAGGAATAAACTGCCACAGCCCGCAAAGTTTAAACTCCATGTCCTGAAGTTGCTGTGAAATGGTATCGTCTTGGCGTCCTTTGTCAAAACCAACCACTTGAAAGCTAACGTTCGGCGGCTGATCTCTGCCAGGGAAATGAGTAAAGTTGGGGTAAACAACCAGTCGTTGGATAGATTCGCCAGTCGCCTCTATCTCTTTCTTAAGCGCATCATATGCTCTCTGTTTGCGTGAAGCATAGAGCAGTGGATATTCTTTGTTGCCAATGGTGATAGTGCTTCTCTCCTTATCCTCTGAGAGTGTGAAATTTACCTTGCCAGTAATTATCCCAATTGCTTGAAATAATGCAGAAGAATCAGTAGTCTCTGACTGATTTTCAGTCTTGTTTTCCTCTTGGGGTGCAGGTTGCGACTGTTCTTCTTTTGACACAACTTCATCTTTTTCCAAGTTATTTACTTGGTTTTGTGTATTATCATCTACTTGTTCTGGCTTAGGTGCTGCTGATTCTAAAGGAACAGCAGTTTTGCTAGGCTTGTTTTTGATAGGTTCTGTAGAAGCCATAATTATTATTTTTGAGAAGTGAGCGCGAATATACGACGCTCACTTTATAATATAAAGCCTTGGCTTTTTGTGGAGTGATGCCGAAAAATACGCGGCGTACCCCCAGTTATCAGTAAACAGTGAACAGCTACCTACGCAGTACCAGCCGCCAGTGATCAGTTGGCACTGCGGTGACAGTTTCTAAGGCTTTAGGCGTGGATGGATGCGCGTATAAGCATTTCCAAAAAATCTTAGAGGAATCGATATGGGAATTCCCATATCGCTCGAAGTCCTGGAATCATTCCAATTTTTGCAGTACAGTACTTTCCAGGAATCTCGTAGTTCCGTTGGGGCGAGCGACTAAGATATCGCCGTCTTCGTCCGGTAGCGATGCTACGGTATACCTTTCTTTCCCGTACCAGACTTTATCGCCTAAAGCAAATTCTATATTTTTTGAAGCTGCTACCTCCTCTACTTTTATATTTCGTGGTGAAAGAACGCTTTGTCCTCCACCGCTCCACGAAATCACGGGATGTATCTCATCAATGAGTGGCTTCTCCTCAAAATCCACAATTATTCCCACTTGCCCGGCAACGCTGACCTTATCCCCAATTTTTAGAGCAGGCGCGGTTTCCTCTGATTTCGATTCTATATATTCTGCTAGTTCTTGTTGCGCGTTCTCCCAGGTTTGAGGCGAAGCTTCAACTAATGTCGCTTCCTTTTCAATCAAAGGCACTATTTCCTCTGTGGGCAAGATGAGAGCGATTGCCTCACTCAACTGCTCCGGAATCTCTAACCCTTTTAGAGCAAGAATCGCTTTCTCTCTCAGTAGCAATCCTTCGGCTGCTATCGTTTGCGCCGATTTACCTTCCATGGACATTTGCCTGGCCAGAGAGGATATGGCGTTCTGGTCATACACTGGAGGAATTTGGGCGTACCGCTGACCGTTCACGTCGCGCCGAATAACATCGCTCTTTGTTGGCGCTACTTTCTTTGCTTCCTGATTTATTGATTTCATCCTCGAGCGTACCTCTTGTACGCTAAGAGGATTCTCTGCTAATTCTTCTATGATGGGCTGGTACTTCTCGCTGCTCACAGCCATCATTGTTTGTATATCGAGCGCTTCGATACTTTCGATTTCAAGCCCCATGAGATGCTCCGCGACCTGAGCATATCGAGTCGCCGTACTTGGCAGCCATCCCAAAGACTCTCTTATCTCTTTCCATTCCTTGGGGGCTGATGTACCCGGGAGCAACCCAAATCGTTTGACAAAAACTCAAAAATACTCTAGACAACTCCGCCGCTTGCTCTTGAATCTGAGCCAAAAAATTTTGGTTGTTTTCGGTTTGGGCGATCGCATTCGCGTTGAATTCTGCTACCATAGTCGTAGTTTGAATTAATATATTTAGGCGAGAGCGCTCAGGTTTACTAGACGAGGGCGCTCTTGTTTTGTGTTTATTTTACCATGATGGCAGATATTTCAAGACAGGAATTTGAGGGCGATTGCAAGGGAATTTGTGCCCCGAATCGCAATCGCAGCCATCCCAAGCGCCTAACTCACCCCTAAGCACCTGGGCGGTATTATTGTAATTCACCTGGTTTAAGAGAAAGCGCTTCGTTAATCTTAGTACCGAGATGACGAAGCGCCTTCTCTTTGACATATTCACAAGCACTGCGAGCGCTCTCTGCCAGAATTGTGTCAGTGTTTGGAGTTAACTTGAGCGCTCCTCCAAGATATCCTAGTGCTTTGCAGTAAGAGTCAGATAAATTGGTAGCTGCCAGTCTTTTTACTCGCTGATGGTCCCCGCTTTGAAACGCTGTTAAAGCTTCGCGGTGTAGGTCGGTTTCAGGTTCGCCCAGTACGTCAAGAATGGCTTGAACTGCTTTTTGGACGCATTCTGTCGTGAATTCAGTATTGACTGTGGTAGTCATTTTTCTTTACTCCTAAATTTCCAATTTTTATAATCCTCGGCAGCTACTTGAGGAGCGTAAAGCTTCTCCCAATTGCGCTGAAAATGTTCACGGATGATACGCGAAACAAATCCAATCGCAGAGTCACGGTCATAATGAATGGCAATTTTCAATAGAGCATAGTTTTGTGTACCAAGCTCGATATAGTTGATACTTCTCCTTTCTGCATCAGGAGGTAAAGCAATGGTTCGTAGGGGATTAGCTTCTAAAAGACTATTATTTTGAATTTGCCTAATATAAGGCGGTAGTTTTTCAACCCCCTGCTCAACTACTATCTCAACCCATTGGGAAAAATCGCCCATTCCCCGATTAAGAGCGTCAAACTCAGCTAAATCAAGGTAATAATCTCGGTTTCTAGCAATCCAACCTCGAGTAAATTGCGTTACCAAGACCTTGTCCGAATCGCCCGACACCTCCTTGAAAGTGTCGATATGTTTAGAGTCTTCGGGTGTTACATAGTAGTAAGCCAACTGATATTTACGCATCTACAATCTTGAGCAATCCTTTTATTCAAGATTTTATATCTTTTATCAAAAATATGATACCAATTTAATGAAATTTGATAATATAGGACTACTTATAGCGTACGCAATTCATAAGGAAAGGGCGTCAGACGGAGGTAGGCTCTCCATCTGACCTTACTCCACCGAAGTAGAGCGTACCAACCTACCAGAAACAGCCTGATAGGAGGCAATTTAAATTATGCATCCGCGTGAACTCAAAGAAAAATATAAATTATCACTAACAACGCTTGCTTTTTACCTAGCATGCGATCGCCGGACAGCAGAAAGATATTGTTCATTCACTTCAGATGACCCCAGACCACCTGTTTTTCTGCTGTGCCAATTGCTTGATCTGTACTGGCAAAATATAGGACGGGTACAGCCGCCACCTTTTTTGACCCAGGCAATTTGACGGACTAACCCACGACTTCTCGCCGCTACCCATCTGTAAGGATGGGTTTTTTAATGAAATCAGTTGAACAAATTCTGAAAGTTCTGAAGAATTCATGGATGGCGTGTCAGCAATTATTCACAAATTCATTAGATGACGTAGTACCCAATATCGCGTACTTCACAAAGCAGGATATATGCAGCACTCTAGGCATCTCTATCTCTACGCTTGCTAGATACAGAGATGACTTAATCGGGCTAAAAATTCCTGGTTTTGAATGGACATTTTACTCAACTGTATGCGATCGCCACTCTGTAGAGATACTGCACCAATACACGCAGTTGGTGCGAATGCTACGGAAAGAGGTCGCCAAAGAAAACATCAAACAGCACATGGAAACATTCTGGAGGGAGTATGACAAACGAGCGTAGACGTGGAAAATCGACAGTATCCGCCGGACAAAAGAATGCAGAACAAGGCGGACAACATCTGCAATCCTTGCTACAACAGCAATCTGAGCAAGCAGGCTTGATGATAGCGGATAATTTCCAGGCTCACAGCCTCATGTGTGCGATTAAATTTATGCAATCAGGGCAATATGGACCGAAGACGGCAGCGGTTCTTGATGCATTCACCACGGGTACATCAAGCCCTTTGGAAGAGTGGGGCAATCAGATCCAAGCCTGGAATCAACCCGCGCTCTTATCCTCAGCCTCAGAATCCACTGGCTCATCTACCTTAGATTGATAGGGGTCGTCATGCATCCAGAAGTAGATGAGCGCTCTGAGATGATTGGGTGGGTTCCCGTGAGGGGGCATCGACCATCAGCTAGTACAGGTGTATCTATTGGTGGACTACCCCAACTTATCATCGCAGTTGCGGCAATCATTGGGTTATCGGCTTTTGGTTCATACTTTTTCGCCAAGAACCAGAGGTCAGAGAATGAGATACAGCAAGCTCAACAAAGAGCGATCGCAGCAGAAAAACAACGGTTTTATCAATGCATTGAGGGGCAAGGTGGAAATAGTCAATAATTTTTTAAATTTTGTGGCTGAAGTTGCAACAGTTTCTTATTGCGATGCCATAGATGCAATGTGGAACGGTGACCAAGATGGCTTTGAACGCAACAAAAACCGGACTGATTTGCTTAGCGCAGTTGCGAATATCGACGGTAAAGACAGATGGACTCCTGTGAAAAATCAAGTCAGAAGAGAGATGGGGAGAGGTTAACATGACTGAATATATAAACACCGGGTTGCTAACAGGGAAACCTGAATCACCTACATCTGCTTGGATACTGGAAGAAAAGCCAAAGGAACAAACAGGGCAGGCAGAAACTTCACCGACGGAAACTTCATCTAACCCAAAGCAAGCCAATGAGTAATGAAGAGTTTCTGTATAAACTTCAGCAAGTTCTCGTCGCCATGTCTGAAATTTGGGATGAGCCACAATGGGAAGATTTAAACGAAAAGTTGCTCGAAGAAAACTATGGATATGTTGGCTTGACTGATGCACAAATATCTTTTGCCCGTGCTGAATCGCTATTAAACCCATCCCAAAGAATGGAACACATCGGAACGCGAATTGATAGATGGAAGCAAGAGGCGGTAGAGAGACAGATACAGGAGGCGCTTAAAGATGGTAGAAGCTAATTCCAAACAAGGGGCAACAACGCTAAATCAATTTAGAAAACCACTCACCCGTGGGGCTGATTACACAATAGGAATCAAGCCGAAGCTGGAACAACTTACAGTTTCAGCAACGGGTAAAACTGACAAGGAAGCGGAACTCCATATTGCCAACTGTCGCCGCATCGGCAATGAATGGGATATGGTAGGCGCTGAGTTTGATGTGCAGACTAAAATGCATAATGCTCATCAAAAAATGTTCGGTGCTGCAACTGCTCAAATCAATGCCTCGACTTCATATATTAATGGATTGAGCGCCTGGAATAAAAATCAGGTGGCAATTTCTAATGAACGCATTAGCGCCAATGAAGCAAGGGTGGCGATCGCATCTGTACCAGTTGAAATTCAACGGCAGAACGTTGAGCTTGAAAAGAAAAAAGAAAACCTGATTAAATCGAGAATTGAACTTGAATCGTTGCTTATGACCAATTCTCAAGCGAGAGAGGATTTAAGCCACGATAAAATGATGGCGCGGCTCGACGGGTACAAAATTGAAGTGAAGCTACCGGAACTTATCACCCAAAACATTAGCGGGTTACTTGACCATGAGCCAAAAGGGAATCTCTAATGTACTGGTTGTCGCTTTATTTGCTGGTTGTCAGCAGTTCAATGACACTTTGTAGAATCTCAAAAATTCTGCAACTTCATCTCTTTGTGTGGGGCTTGTTCCTTTTTCTTGCTGGTCTTTTTTGGTATTTCTGGCAGGAAAGGTATGGAAAACCTGAGCCTAGTACACAAGAAATAATGCTTAAGTGTGGGTTAATCCCGGTAGCAATTACCTCATGCATAATTTCTCTCTTGAGATAGTAAAAAATTACTGTGCCTGTAGCGTTAGTGTTACAGGTATTCTACTCGGGGTTACTTACCCCGATTTTCTTATCATTAGCAACTTGGTTTCTTTGGGCGCTAGCTTCTGGGTATTACGTCGTGTGCCAGGCTTGCGGCTTAAATCAGAATTAGCAGCTGCTCAACATCGTACCCGCTGGCGTGATGGTGTGCTTGCTGAGGTTGACCGAACCGCCAAATCATTGCAGGAACAGCTTGAGGAGAAAGCTCAAGCACTCCAAGAAACAGAACTGGCACTTCGCGAGAAAGCACGACAGTATCAGCAATGGGAACAGATGCTGATTGCTGCTGAGCAAAAATTTGGTGAAGTTCTAGAAAGTAACAAAGCTTACTATGAAGAACTGTTGCAGCATCAACAGCAAGATTTCCTCTCAGAAATTCAACTGAGGGAGAACACCATAGCGCTGCTGCAAAATAAAATCATGCGTATCGCCAACCGACCTGACCCGAAGCAAGGATTCGCGGCATGGGTAGCAGCGCTATTACTAGAGGCGTTAGAGCAACATGAAGTATACTGCCGACTGGTCAGTTACCAGAAAATCCCTGGTAGCCGAGAGGTGAGTATATGGGTAGACCTGGAACCAGGACAACAAAGTAGAAAGCTGGAGGCGATCGCCAAAGAAGTCGGTAGTTGGGTGAAGTTGGGCGAACCGTCCATCACTTGGGATGGAGATGAGTGCATCTATGAATTCCACTTTGCCCCTAATGCATTCTATGAGGATGAATTAATAGGCGGCATCGATGAAGCAGCGGGAGTAATCATTGAGGAACCACAGGGTGATTACTTGGCTGAGTTTATCCGGAATACTGACAGACTCTCAGCATTCATCAATGGTGATTCTGGTAGCGGTAAATCTACTTTTGTAAACAATTACATCTGCTTGATTAAGCGAATCTTTGAGGAGGATGGTGAATTAGTAGAAGTAATCATTGTTGACGGGAAAGACCCCGATTCACCTTGGGAGATTGACGGAGTGCAAATGATTCCCCAGTATGGTGGAATCAATGATCCAGATGATGAAGATGAGGAGAACTGGATTGAAAACGACTGCTTGGCAGGACTCCAGGTGATGAAGCAAGATGTCTACCATCGACTACGCGCAAAACGTAAAGCGCGGGACGAAGGGCAACCTATGCCAACTTTCCCCAAGCGTATATATGTAGTGGATGAAGCAGAGGAGATTTATTCCATCTACAGTAAAGACGCATCTAAACCAATTCTCTCAGCCGCTCGACTTGGAAGAAGTGGAGGTATTGCGGTTGTGGTCATCGGTCAGAACTCCAACTGTTCTGCTTACGGTTTTCAAATTCCAAACCTCAATAATTTTGTACGTGCTTACCTCCGAGAGAATGCCAAAAAAGGAATCAAGGACGCGGTTCCGACGGCGAGCGATCGCAAGCCATTGTTGCAGCAAGTCTCAGCGCGTGAATCCATTTCCAAAGGCTTGCCGAAATCTGACCCCCGCAAGTATTGGGGATTCTTCAAGATAGCGGGTGAGCCTGGGTTTGTTGCACAGTTGCCACCCCCAAACGCATATTCGGTTAGCGGTGACCAATTAACGGTTGACACTTCACCGTTAACAGTCAACAGTCAGCAGTCACCAGCTGCTAAACCACGAACAATCATTGAAGCGGTCGAAGATGCAAAACTTATCGAGGCAATCAAAAAAATCAAAATCACGGGCGAGGGGCGTCTCACCGAAATCATTTCAAAGGTATGGGGTGTTGAAGTCGGTTCCCGCGCCTACCGCAAAGCCCGTGAAGAGTACCGCAGGCTCACAGGAGAATAATCCTTATGCTGCTAGGTATGCTCCAAACTGGGGTGAAATCTCACTCGCTTGCCGCAAGGCAACTCG
>NZ_CAWUDP010000176.1:0-11130 GCF_963920835.1 Scytonema sp. PCC 10023 | reverse complement strand
CCGGAAATTAGTTGGAGGTGGGCTTATGCGATCGCCGCTTCGCCCTCCAATCCACTTTCACTGCTTTTACGGCATCGCACTAATGCTTACTGTAACAGGGCTAGCGGGATTTTATTTATCTGAAGTTGTCTTCTTTAAACTTATTTATCTTTTAAGATATCTTCTCTATAAAATTTCATCATAAACTTAGTTTCTTGTTCTCTGGCTCTATCTATATCGGCATTAATTCGGGTTTTTTCTTCAGCGGTTTTATCCATCGTCAAAATAACTCGATAAGCTTCAAAAACATAGTACACATCATCACTTAATTTGGCTTCATCTTTTTCGCGTATTCTTTGACCCAAGTAGAACGTTGAAAAAGCCGATAGACTACCTAATTTAGAATAGTCATTTGACTTTTCACAATCTTCAAACACCTCGTAGACTTGTAGAAGATAATTGCCGAAATAATCTTTAAGTATTAATGTTGCTGCTATCATTTTAAATTCTTCAATTGGACTCATAAGATTTGACGCTCCTATTTATTACATTTATTTGAAGGATTTTTCGATTCTTATTTATTGTTTCAGGCTGGAAACTATGCCCTATTGTAAGATTGCCACACCTGCAAGCGCGATTATCCCTTTTTAGGCGATCGCATCCCCACCTCTGTCACCACCTCCACCATTCGACCATCGGTAGCCACCCCTCAAGTATCAAGTTGTTTGGTAGCCACGCGTCGGTAGCCACGCGTCTACAGTAATTGAAATCGGTAGCCACGCGTTGGTAGCCACGCGTCTACAGTCATTAAGTTTGGTAGCCACCCCTCAAGTATCAGGTTGCTTGGTAGCCAGGCGTCGGTAGCCAGGCGTCCTCAAAGTGTTGATATACAAGGATTGCAAATTGGTAGCCACGCGTTGGTAGCCAGGCGTCTTTTGTACTACAAGCGTAGTATCTGTAGCGGTAGCCACGCGCAGGATGAGCTACAAGGCGTCTTACCTAGCTGAATGATGGACAGTTCATCCTAGTACCCTAGAGGCGTCTTGCTGGTGCAAATAAGCGATGGTTTCTATGGGCTGTTGGCATGGGTTTCTATGGCACGGTAGCCACATATAAACATGGGAAGTTAAGGACTAGTAACTAGTAACCAGGAATAACCAATACTCTTTATATGTGGAGCCTGGCTACGGACGGGTACGTAATATACGGGTACGAAGCATTCTACTGAAAGGAAGTTAGGATGAAATCACACTAACTACATTTAAGTGGAAAGTATCGACCGCTGTAGTACAAGTAGCAAATGTAGTGAGATGAGTTAATGCGAAGTCGGGCGAAGTGGTGTGGCGATCGCACAAAGAGGCAACCAGTGATGAGCTTATAACCAGTTATGGAATAGCGTAACGGGATTGTGTAATGTTCGGAACAACGTGTAATGTTCGGAGCCGAGTAGGAGGTGTGGCGGAAATGTTCGGGGTTATACTTGGCTACGCTCGGAGGCGGTGAGGCGATCGCATAAAAGGGCGATATCTGTAACACTATGTAGTAATTGTAGTAGTAAAAAACTGATGAGGGCTTGACAATGGCAGCAACTTATGAACGAGAGTAAGGTCAAAGTGGAGGTTGTGTTAACTAGTTATGATAAAAAGGGCGATGTGTAGCCATAGGACATAACTGGTTATTACAGACATAACGACATGGGTCAGGAGGTCGCAACTAGTTATTGCAGGCATAATGAAGTAGACGGGATATCGTGATGGAATGCGAAGACGCGAAAGCTGAAATCCTTATGCAGCAAGGATTACGTATATAACTAGTTATGCAAGCATAGGAATGTGCGTAACTAGTTCAATGCAGACATAACGAGATGCCATAACTAGTTACGCAACTATGAGAACGTGACATAACTAGTTAACCCAGACATAACGAGATGCCTCAAAAAATCATAACGTGTTTGTCCGGTAATCTAGATTACCGGACAAACACGTTATGATTTTTTGAGGCATCTCGTTATGTCTGGGTTAACTAGTTATGTCACGTTCTCATAGTTGCGTAACTAGTTATGGCATCTCGTTATGTCTGCATTGAACTAGTTACGCACATTCCTATGCTTGCATAACTAGTTATATACGTAATCCTTGCTGCATAAGGATTTCAGCTTTCGCGTCTTCGCATTCCATCACGATATCCCGTCTACTTCATTATGCCTGCAATAACTAGTTGCGACCTCCTGACCCATGTCGTTATGTCTGTAATAACCAGTTATGTCCTATGGCTACACATCGCCCTTTTTATCATAACTAGTTAACACAACCTCCACTTTGACCTTACTCTCGTTCATAAGTTGCTGCCATTGTCAAGCCCTCATCAGTTTTTTACTACTACAATTACTACATAGTGTTACAGATATCGCCCTTTTATGCGATCGCCTCACCGCCTCCGAGCGTAGCCAAGTATAACCCCGAACATTTCCGCCACACCTCCTACTCGGCTCCGAACATTACACGTTGTTCCGAACATTACACAATCCCGTTACGCTATTCCATAACTGGTTATAAGCTCATCACTGGTTGCCTCTTTGTGCGATCGCCACACCACTTCGCCCGACTTCGCATTAACTCATCTCACTACATTTGCTACTTGTACTACAGCGGTCGATACTTTCCACTTAAATGTAGTTAGTGTGATTTCATCCTAACTTCCTTTCAGTAGAATGCTTCGTACCCGTATATTACGTACCCGTCCGTAGCCAGGCTCCACATATAAAGAGTATTGGTTATTCCTGGTTACTAGTTACTAGTCCTTAACTTCCCATGTTTATATGTGGCTACCGTGCCATAGAAACCCATGCCAACAGCCCATAGAAACCATCGCTTATTTGCACCAGCAAGACGCCTCTAGGGTACTAGGATGAACTGTCCATCATTCAGCTAGGTAAGACGCCTTGTAGCTCATCCTGCGCGTGGCTACCGCTACAGATACTACGCTTGTAGTACAAAAGACGCCTGGCTACCAACGCGTGGCTACCAATTTGCAATCCTTGTATATCAACACTTTGAGGACGCCTGGCTACCGACGCCTGGCTACCAAGCAACCTGATACTTGAGGGGTGGCTACCAAACTTAATGACTGTAGACGCGTGGCTACCAACGCGTGGCTACCGATTTCAATTACTGTAGACGCGTGGCTACCGACGCGTGGCTACCAAACAACTTGATACTTGAGGGGTGGCTACCGATGGTCGAATGGTGGAGGTGGTGACAGAGGTGGGGATGCGATCGCCTAAAAAGGGATAATCGCGCTTGCAGGTGTGGCAATCTTACAATAGGGCATAGTTTCCAGCCTGAAACAATAAATAAGAATCGAAAAATCCTTCAAATAAATGTAATAAATAGGAGCGTCAAATCTTATGAGTCCAATTGAAGAATTTAAAATGATAGCAGCAACATTAATACTTAAAGATTATTTCGGCAATTATCTTCTACAAGTCTACGAGGTGTTTGAAGATTGTGAAAAGTCAAATGACTATTCTAAATTAGGTAGTCTATCGGCTTTTTCAACGTTCTACTTGGGTCAAAGAATACGCGAAAAAGATGAAGCCAAATTAAGTGATGATGTGTACTATGTTTTTGAAGCTTATCGAGTTATTTTGACGATGGATAAAACCGCTGAAGAAAAAACCCGAATTAATGCCGATATAGATAGAGCCAGAGAACAAGAAACTAAGTTTATGATGAAATTTTATAGAGAAGATATCTTAAAAGATAAATAAGTTTAAAGAAGACAACTTCAGATAAATAAAATCCCGCTAGCCCTGTTACAGTAAGCATTAGTGCGATGCCGTAAAAGCAGTGAAAGTGGATTGGAGGGCGAAGCGGCGATCGCATAAGCCCACCTCCAACTAATTTCCGGCGGAATATCAATCCGCCATAATTGATAAAACCTTCTTATCAATGGCGAAGCGTCATGTCAGTGTGGGCAGTTTACCCTGTTCCAGTGATTGCTGAATAATCCCTCTTAGTGCCGTCGCTGCAATCACAAGATCTTCGTCCATGTCAGAATTCGGAATCCCTGGGGGTATTTCGCCTTTCTCGAACGACGGAACTAGCTCTTTAAAAACTTCGCCATAATGGAAGACATCTTGCTCAGCGCCAAATTTATACAACACTTTTAGCGCTAGTCTAAAATCCTTTAAATTTTCTTCAGAAGGTTGAAACCCTTTTTCTATTTTGAGTTTCAAAATTTCAAGTAGTCCCTTTGCGGCTGAAATCAGTGTACCACGATCTTCATCTGCACTAGATAGCTTCGGCATACTTTTATACCCATTATTAGAAGCACAAAACTTACCCCACGTAGTTTTTGCCCCGGTTGCAGATTCCCACGGGCGAAAACCTTGGATTAACTCTCTTTGCCGTTGCCGTGCTTCCGGCGTCCATCTTGGCATAATCCACTCCTACCTCTTGCAGCGTTCTTTTTACCAGCGTCTACGATTTTGTGTTTCTACAACCTTCAGCCGAATCTTATTATCAATAACTTCAATTTGCTTTGGTGGCATATTCGGCAATTGAGATACTGGAAAATCTAGCGCTTACGTGGTTTAAGTACTCTTAAATACATATTATTTAAATGTGCATGAAATCATCCTAACTTGCCTGTAACATTATAGTTATGATACTACAGTTACCCATTGACGGATGCGATCGCGTTGCTCCGTAGACACTTGCTTCGCAGCTGCTTTGAGCAAATCACGTGAGTAAATAGAAATAGACCGGATATCATTGAGCATCTCTCTATTCTCGCAAGCTTCCAACATCTCAACAAGTCCCAGGAATTGCTCTCGTTCTCGCGCTTCCCTTGCCTCCCGTGCCGCTTCACCACGTCTCGCTATCTCTAGCGCTTCCTCTGCTTGTTTCTGTGCTTGAAGTTTTTCCTCTTCCCACTTGCGCTTTGCTTCAAAATCGCGTTGCAGCCAAGCCTCAAACACTGGCTCACGACCATCTGATTCTGGGATGGGCAATCCGCGATCATCTAACAGCGGTTTCTTGGTTTCCTCGTTCTTTTTGAATCCAGAGGCAGGAACCGAGTAATAGCGAATCTGTTTCCCCCGTGTACCTTTACGAGCATAATTGATCATTCTATGCCCCAACATTTGAAGAATATGCTGGATTGCAGCAATTTTGTGTTTACCGTCTCGAACTTGCTGCCGTAGGTCAACCCCTGCTACAGATTGAATATGGCGTACATTGGTTTTTATCTTATCAAAAATCTCTGAAACGACTGGATGGTCATTATGGAATCCGTGGTCTTCGTATAGTTGAGAAATTCCCAAATAATCAAGCAACGCAACCCTTAACTGTAGTAGTGACTTATTGTTGTCGGGTACGAAGTAATCACCTTGCCCGTGAACAATGGACTTTTCAAATATTTGTTGGTCACGGAAGCTCAAATATTCTCTTCCGTCTTTCCAGTAGTAATGCAGCCGCAGTTTAGTCCCCCATTTATCGTCGTCTTTTTTGACTAAGCCGGGCGTACAATCAATTAAATATTTGCGTTCAATTCCAGCTTTGCGAAGTTCTAATAATTCATTGGTACGTCGTTCTTGTTGCTTTGAAAGTTTCTCAAATTCAGTGTTAGTTAACTTGTTTGCTTCTGCTACATCATTTTGATATTTGCTGTACAATTCATCACGGACAGAAGTAACTTCCTCCTTAACTGAATCGGGCGCTATCTCCTCATTACCATCCCAATCAACAACAATATGTCCCTCTTGTTTTAGGTCATCAAGGATGGTTCTTTCATAGAAGTACATCCCCATGTTGATTACAGATGCTTTCTTCGCCCAAGTTTGTAAACAGATGGGCAGAAAATTCCCGTCTGGCATCTCCAATCCGGATTCTAAAAGTTTCGCTCGATGTGCTTTATCTACATTTCGCTGACCAGCAATTAATGCATTTGGGGTCGTCCCCTTGTTTCCTACAAAACTAATCCCCTGTGGTCTAATCCAAACATATCGCGGCACAGGAGGACGTACACGGCTAAGGTTTTGTCTTACTCCATCACAAGTCTGTACACCTTGCCCAATGAACCAAACGCCATCAAAATGTGGAACATCAATAGAAATTCCTGTTTCAATTGTTGGGGACGCAATGACAAGGTCGTATAGTGGCACAATTTCATTAATATTCTTGGTTGACCTATACGCCGGATGTTCAGGATTGCTAACAGTTTCACTATCAATTCTAAGAATTTTTAAATCAGGGAATTTTCTCCGAAAGTGTTCTTCGGCAACTTGCGTTCCCCATGTAGATTTTGTCCTTTGTCCGCTTACCGATAAGAGTGCCTTCTCACCAGCTTTTATTCGCTTTTCAAGTAACCCAATTAACTTAGCTGGATTTTTACCCCCAAACCTATGAATTGTCCAAGGTTCGTTAAATTTGTAGTCATTAACTAGTAAAAATCTTTCTGGAGAAAAACCTAGTAACCCCTCAATAAAATCGATACCAACATCACTTAAGTCGGCATCCATTATAAAAATCTTGCCGCCAGTAGTAACAACAGTTCTAAGTAATTCTTGCAAGGTTTTTATGATCACAACGCGCTTTTGAGCGCACGTTGGGCTAGTCAACAGATGCCAAATCACCTGCATCGCCTCATCAATAATGACCCAAGCTCCCCGCCATTCATTCGGGTTAAAGTGTGCTTGTGATTCGGGATGTATGGAGTCTATGCAACAACCGTAGCCGAATAAACTACCCTGTTCTGTGCTTCGGAGGTCGGTAATGTAAGGTAATCCCAACCTTTCCGCGCCTTGCAAAGACAACTGTATTCTATGCGTAATTAATAATACTCTCCCTTCGCCACTACGCAACCTTGGGTCTGACAAGAATTTCAACCATTGAGTTTTTCCAGATCCTTTTGGCGCTCGAGCTCCAATTAGTTGAGCGCTCGGAGGTGGTACAATCTCCCCGATATAACGCTGATTTATAGTCAAATCCGGTGTGTAACTTAATTGACGTAACTGCTTACTTTGCCAATCATCAAAACTTGCTGCATTGCGATACAGTTCATCAAAAGTTTCACGACCCAAGGAAGCGAGAATATCATCAATTCCTTTGCCCATTGTTGGATGCCAACTGATGACATTCACCTCACATCCTTGGAAGCTAAACAGTTTGCCCGTCTTGGTTATGGCATTTTTAACGGCTTTCGTGGTCGTGCGCTTCAGGTCCTCGTCATAACAAAAATAAATCCGTCTTCCTTTTTGGGCAAGGATTTGCAGATGTGGGATGAGTGCCGCGAAGCCTTGTGACTCTCCAAACTCATCTTTGGGCTGACGGTATGCACTATTGATGCCTGGTACAGCGATGCACACGTAACCGCAGGAAAGCACCGCACCCGCTTTTTTAGCACCTTCAGTTATGATCACAGGGATTTGAGGGTTATTGATTACCCATTGCCAAAACGCGCTATGAGGCAATTCCTGATAGTTTTCGGGCAGTGCCACGTCGTACCGACGCGCGATTAGTTCCCATAGACGATGGGGAATCTTTAGGGCAAATATTTCGGTGGCAATTTTTGGGGGATGCTCGTATTTAACACTTTTTCCCTCTCCGTCAATATGCTTTTCGTCCGATTTAAAACATCCCCATAGGGAGTCTTTGCCTGTCAGTACATCTATACCATTGCACCACCATCCGCCTTTGTATGTATGGACATAGCGCTTCATCCAAAAACGACTTAACGCGCCCGTGTTGAGGCGTGGCAAGTCCTCTGAGTAGCAAAGGTAATCATAGGGACTGTTGCCAGATAAAGATTTGACATTCAGGTCGATGATGTCAGGATCGACGCAGGATGCAAGCCACTCTTCTCTATGCACATGGCTAACATTTCCCAATCCCAGTGCATGATCACGTGCTTGTGTCCCTTTTTGTCCTCCAGTATAGTTACGTATGGCATCGCTTTGATGGTTTGCTGCGCTTTGTTCTTTGCCAATAGCGCAGGAGGATGCATGAGAAGCTTGACCGCTTCCTGAATTATCTTTTGGTTTTTCTCTATTTTCTCCAATTCCTCTGATTTCTTGCAGTGTATCTTTCGCGGCATTGTTTTTGCTTTTAATTGTTCTTAATAGCTTGCGTAGCTCCGTTTTTGCTGAGTTGGGAGCCTTAAGTTTTGGCGTACCAAATCCGTTGGGAGGACGTTTCATGACGCCACCCCCGTTTGCAGATAAGCCAGCAAAGCTGTCGCGTCATCGCCGCAGTATCCGAGATATTCAAGCCCTTCTAGTATCTCTGTGAGGCGTTTTTGCTTGATTAAACCACCGAGCCGTGGTAAAATATTGACAATTAAAAGTTTTTTTTCTTTCATTGGCTGTGCCTCCCTTTGTGGTTATCGGGATGTGCAGCCCTTAACTTTTTTAGCCTCTGGTGTGGCTAGGCAGTAACTCAGCTTAAGATAAAAGTGAATCTAAACAAATAAGTTTGCTGCTGGGTGTCATCCGCAGCTGGGTTGAATGGCTGTCAACCATTCTTGGTGGAGTTCGTAAACTGAGCTACTACCCGAAAGCTAAAGGCTGTCACCCGCTTTACTAGGTTGTGATTGGATGTTAGTTAATTGAAAGATAAGACTATTGGACACTCCTTTTCAAGGATGTCTGTTTATTAAGAATTATTAAGCCGCTAGGACAGTCGCTCACGCCGTCCATTAATCCAGGAATGTGAGGGAGTTCTATAGTGATTTAATTTTGGATCACAGTGGGTTTTTAAATTTTGCTTGGCTTTCCCGTCGCATATCTCATCCCTAATCCGCATTCTTGTAGCAATGTAGCAATCACCCTTGTCAGCTAAAAGGCGACATAGGCAATCTAGCCGACCAGTCCAAGTATTTGGACTATGTTCGGCAAGCAGTTTGTCTAGCTGTTTCTGTTCCTTGTTGTCTAGTGATGACCGATAAAACTTACGAAGCAATTTATACATTTGCTTGTCGCGACATTGTGAAAATTGCTTGAATTTTTGGGATGTCCAATGTATGAAAGGGTCTGTTAAGTCTTCATCGACTATTCGCAGCATTAATTCGTATGGAGAAGTAAACGGATAATTTACCCAATTTGCATCAAAAGCTGCCTTTATCGTTCGCCATTTAATACTTATAAGCTTCCAGTAGTTTTCGTAGTAATCTGCACAAAGCCAAACGGCATCATGCATCCATTCATCAATTAATCCTTCTTCTAAGTCTTTTAATATTGGGTTTTCCGGATTTCCTCTGCCTGCCAGAAAGCATTTTGCAATACGCACAGCAAAATCTTTGCACTTTAACCACTCGATATAAATATCTTTAATATTTTCAACATCACTATAGTCCGCCTTTGTGAGGTCTGGGGTATCACATATATATCTAGCAATGCGTTCTCTGTCTGAAGATGATGAGTCATTGCTTCCGATTTTTTCCCATTTAAGCTCAAAACCAACATTCAACATATCATCAAATTCGTCTAAGACTTCCTTCTGACCTACATCCCCATGCCTGCAATAACTAGTTACAACCTTCTGACCTACATCCCCATGTCTGCAATAACTAGTTACAACCTTCTGACCTACATCCCCATGTCTGCAATAACTAGTTACGTCTACAATCCTTGCTGAGTAAGGGTTGTAGCTTTCGCGCTTTCGTCCTTTATCACGACACCCATTTACTCTACCCTATCTATATTAACTAGTTACGACCTTCTGACCAATCTCCTATGTCTGTAATAACTGGTTACAACCCATCGCTGCACATCGCTCCCCTTATCATAACTAGTTAGGATAGTCTTCGTTTTAACCTTACTTTCACTCATAAATTATTACCATTGTCAAGGCCTCGCCAGATTTTTAGTACTACGGTGGCTACATTATGCTACAGATATCGCCATTAGATGTGCGATCGCACATCTCGAAAATCTCCCGCACACTCCATTACAAAATCCCGTTATCTCGCTCCATAACTGGTTACAGTCTCATCACTGGTTGCCTCTTTCTGCGATCGCCACTTCCGCCACTTCGCCAGACTTCGCATCACCGCATCTTACTACACTAACTACCCGTACTACAGAATCAACTGCTGTTCACTTAGACATAGTTAGTGTGATTTCATCCTAACTTCCTTTCAGTACAATACTTCTTACCCGTATATTACGTACCCGTCCGTAGCCAGGCGTCATATATAAAGAGTATTGGTTATTCCTGGTTACTAGTTATTAGTCCTTAACTTCCCATGAGCTATAGGTAGCTACCGTGCCATAGGAACCCATGCCAACAACCCATAGAAACCACCGCTAATTTTTGCCAGCAATCTGCTTTTGGGGTACTAGGATGAAGTATCCATCATTCAAGTAGGCAAGACGCCTTGTAGGGCATCCTGCGCGTGGCTACCGCTACAAATACTACGCTTGTAGTACAAAAAATGCATGGTTACCATCGCGTGGCTACCAAACCAAAACCCTTACCAAAACCCTTGTATATCAATATTTTAAGGACGCGTGGCTACCGACGCATGGCTACCAATTTCAACTGCTGTAAACGCGTGGCTACCAAACAGCTTGATACTTGAAGGGTGGCTACCGATGCCTGGCTACCGATTTCAATCACTGGAGATGCCTGGCTACCAAACAGCTTGATACTTGAAGAGTGGCTACCAAACTTAATGACTGTAGACGCGTGGCTACCGATGGGGATTGGGTGAAGGGCGATGAGGGCAAAGGGGGCGATCACATCCTCATTCTTTCACTCTTCCGTTCCACCTCCACTTCCTCACCTGCTATCTAGTTACGATATATCATAACCAATTATAGTATTAACTAGTTGGGCTTTTATGTGATCGCCTTCAAGTGTACTACGTCTTAGCGCGACCATTTCTACCCGTCACCCTGCATTTTCAATCAGCAAAAACACTCTGGAATTGGTTAGGCTTAGCTGGTACACTTGCAATAAAGAATGATAAGCCCTCTATCAAAAGCTAATATTTGAGTATTGTAATCACCATTTTCAGGAATGACTATTTAACTCTCTGTAGAGATACATGGAAACTTTCGGCAATCTTGAAGTAAAGATTATGGCTGGTAATAATGTTTTCGGTAATCTCACAAGTTGGCTAGGAACTGGGTTTTTAGCATTTTTCCAT
>NZ_CAWUDP010000175.1:0-11196 GCF_963920835.1 Scytonema sp. PCC 10023 | reverse complement strand
AGATTTTGGTGGCAATTTTTTACGATCGCTCTCCTACCCCTCTGAACGGTTACGTGAAATTCGCTAATGGTGAAATATGTAAAAATCACCATTAGACTGAAAATCTAGTAGGAGTCCTACTTGAATTTTGAAGTATATTGAGACTAAAAGCTTCATCTAGCAAGACTTTTCTCTTAAAAAACTTTCAGTAATCAAACCGGATTTCTACATATCTAGTAAGTGTTTATTAAGCCACATTAATGATGGACACTATGAAGAGCAAACAAATGGCTAGAAATAGAATCAGTCAATTGGTAGCATCTGTAACTGGATTACTCTTAGCTTGTGGAATAGGACTTAATGCTAACACCGTTAATGCTGCTGATACAAGAGATGGAAAATTTGATCTCCAATATATTTCAGGACCGCTAAAAGGTAAAAGCTCAACTGGCTTATTTCAGTATGAGGAGTCACCTTTATTTTATGATGGGTATCGGATAGTTCGTATCAATGAAGGATTAATATTCCTTGAGTTCGCTTTTGAAAAACAAAAAATTACCCATGAAGATGATTTACTTTATCCTTACACCCCTCAAATACAACTTGTGAACGGCTATCCAGTAGGTTTAGAACTCCACTTAGGTGAGGGGGTTATTAACGTCAGTAAGGATACGATTTTGAATCTAAATTTATTGCCTAATAATCAGGTCTCTTACAATCTTAAAAACGACACCAATGAATCTATAGAATTCGGTGAAGGGGTAGTAAATAATATTCAGATTATAGGGGTATTCATCGGCGCAGGTGTGGTTGTATTAGCTGCTTTTAGAATTGCGTCTTTAGTTAAAGAAAAAATAGCAAATGACTCTAAAGATCTAGCAACTAAGGAAGAGCATAGTTTTGCTTTTCGGATTTGTTGATCTAGTAAATACTCCTTGATGGTTATTAAACTAAGTAGGTTAACATTGAAAAACGTAAGATACAAATTTGGCGATTACTTCGCTACTCTTCGGGTAGCCGCTTCGCGTCTACACTCCGTTACGCTAGTAATGACATTTTACGTTTAATTTGGTTGACCTACTTAGTTTTATGCATCTCCTTATTCTGACAGTTTTACAAACTGAAAGTTGAGAGGGATAGGACTGTTTCATTTTGAAATATCACTTTGTGGTATGTAAGTTGACTTTCCCAAAATAGGCATGATTGAGGGGCGAGTTGTGAAACTCGCTCCTGCACCTAGAATGCAATAGCCCTATAGAGAGGAGAGAGTTAGATGGAAGGTGAAAAATTATTTAGTCTACTTGAAGAAGAGGTTGATGTTTGGAATCAATGGAGGCAAAACAATCCTCAAATAAAAATTGACTTCAGTCGAAAAGATCTCAATAAGGTAAATCTCAAAGGAGCTAACCTTGATCAGGTAAATCTCAGAGAGGCTAAGCTTGCTGGAGCCAATCTCACTGGGGCGTCTCTTTCTGGGGCAGACCTTAGTCAAGCATTGCTATATATGGTTAATCTTAGTAAAGCTAACCTGAGCAAGGCAAATTTAAGAGGGGCTAACATAATTAAAGCTGACCTTAGCAGAGCAAGCTTTATAGGGACTCAATTCCAAAGGGCGTTTCTTATTGGCGCTAATCTCACAAGAGGTGATTTTAGAGACGCAAACCTCAGTGGGGCATCCCTCACTGCAGCAAATCTCAGTCACGCAGACTTCAGTGGGGCGAATCTTAGTGCAGCAAACCTAAGCAGAATTCAAAGTCTTTTCACTAATTTCGACAGTGCCACATTGACTGGAGTCTGCATAGAAGAATGGCACGCTAACAGTTTTACAAATCTTAATAATGTAATTTGTGACTACATTTATTTGAAGGCAACTAAACAGGAACGTTGTCCAAGTAGTGGGGAGTTTGCGCCAGGAGATTTTAGCAAGTTGTTTCAACAAGCTTTGAGTACCATTGACTTAATCTTTCGTAATAGCGTTGATTGGGAAGCCTTTGCTTACTCGTTTAGAAAGCTCCAAGTTGAAAACCTAAGCTCTGAGCTAGCCATCCAAAGTATTGAAAATAAAGGCAATGGCATAATTGTTATTAGAGTCAACGTCTCCCCTAGTGCAGATAAGCCGAAGATTTATAGCGATTTTATACAAGGCTACGAATTTGCCTATAAACTTTTAGAAGAGAGATACAGGACTGAATTTAGCAGCAAAGATGCTCAAATAGTGCATTACGGTGAAGAAGTTCAAAGACAGCGAGAACATATCAATAGCTTATTTTACTTGCTTAGTCAGCAACAAGAAGTGCAAAAAGTTATGGCAGAAAACTCTGGAAAAGTTTCTCATTACAACTTTCAGAATCCTCAGTTTGCTGGGGGTCTTTTAGATGCTCAGACAGTTAATGCTCATCAGATAGGCGGTAACATTAATAACTACACACCACATCAAAGACAGAATCTTGCTGAAGCCGCAGCAGAAATTCAGCAGTTACTCAAGCAACTAGAAGAAACTAACCCTACTGAAACTGAAAGAGTAATTGCAGCCTTAGCTGCCGATGAAATTAAGAATAATCCAACGCTGAAAGCACGGGTGATTGGTGCGCTCAAGTCTGGGGGTAAAGAAGCATTCAAAGAGGCAGTTGACAACCCACTCATTAATATTTTGATAGCGATTATTGAGGGCTGGCAAGAAGCACAGTAAAAATTTTCACATCATTTCATTAATTCTCAATTAATAGGGGTTAATGCGAAAAAGATAGAGTTTTATTGAGAATATGGCATTTTTATTGACAAGGTGCGTTTGCCCTAAGTACTTGGTCGTTCACAAGAGGGTATCTGCGTTTATTCGGCGATTTGCGCCCAAAGACAGCAGCTTCACTTTTTTGCGTTTTACCAACTTTCGATGTTGGGCATTAGGTAAGGTATCTAGTACAGACATACAGCAAGGTGCGACGGAATAAGGATTAGCGTTTCCGCCAGTATGCCAGATTTATGCAGTTTTACCAGCATTCGGTTAAAAGTTGGTATTATAAAGGATCTGTCCCACTCTAGGCGTGTGTTCCACAAAAATGCCCAATTGTCGTTTAGACATTTTAGGTACTATTAGCGCATACTATAAATCCTCCTAAACCCATGCTAATTAAGGATTTTAGAATTTAGGCGAGTGAGATACCACGCGAGCGCTTATGTAAGCAGTAATTGTATCAAATCTATCCACGTCTAAATATTTAAAATTTTAATAAGAATTAATAAATTAATTTAAGCAATATTTGCTAGCTTTTGTACAGCGAGGATTAGGGCAGTTAGAATAGAGCAATCCCTTTGCACAACATTGGCTACATTAAATTTGTTTACAGTAGCTTTGAGAATCTCTTCTAGGTCTAGTTAAAACGTTCAAAATTAAAAATGCACGATTATGTAGTCCTAAGCGGTTAAAAGAGCAAAATTACGGTGAGAAAGAAGATTCTGTTTTTGGCAGCGAATCCTAAAGACACTTCACCTTTGCGTTTGGATCAAGAGGTACGCGATATTGAGCAGGGATTAGAAAGGTCGATAAAACGGGAGCAATTTGTCTTAGTGCAGAAGTGGGCAGTGCGTGACTATGATTTACGCCGTGCCATGTTGGATCATGAGCCGCAAATTGTCCATTTTTCTGGACATGGGGCAGGAGAGCAAGGCTTGGCACTGGAGAACGATTTAGGACAAGTACAGTTTGTAAAAGCAGAAGCACTGGCTGAACTATTTAAGTTGTTTTTGGGTAAGGTAGAATGTGTTTTGTTAAATGCGTGCTATTCAGAGGTACAAGCTGAGGCAATTTGTCAATATGTTGATTATGTGATTGGCATGAATCAGACAATTGGGGATAAAGCTGCAATTAATTTTGCTCTTGGTTTTTATGATGGTTTGGGAACTGGTAAATCAATTGATGTTGCCTATAAGTTGGGTTGTAATGCTATTCGGATGGCAGGCATTCCAGAGCATTTGACCCCTGTTCTCAAGCAGGCTGACTGTGGCTTTTATGTAGAACGTCCTCTGATTGAATTTCGCTGTCATCAAGCACTTTTGCAGCGAGGTTCTCTGATTAGAATAAAAGCACCCCAAGAGATGGGTAAAACCTTATTAATGGCTAGAATTCTGACTCAGACGGCGAAGCAAGGTTACCGCACTGTGCATTTGGATCTTCATTTGGCAGAAAGGAGAGATTTCAGCAATATAGATAAATTTTTGCAGTGGTTATGTATAAGTGTTACTAGAGAACTACAATTACCAAACTATTTGGCTAATTACTGGGATGAACAGCGTTCTACTAGCAAAGTAAACTGTACAACTTACTTTGAAGAATATTTGTTGGCTCAAGATGGGAGTCCGCTAGTTTTGTGCTTGGACAACGTTGATCAAGTTTTCCCATATCTCGAAATTGCCACAGATTTTCTAGGTCTTTTACGAGCTTGGCATGAGAAGGCAACAACTCGCAAGATCTGGCAAAGACTGCGAATTATAGTAGTACATTCCACGGAAGTATACATTCCGCTTGAGTATAGTGAATCACCATTTAATGTTGGACTACCAATAGAAATACCTGAATTTAACCCGGAACAGGTACAGAAACTAGCAGAAATTTATAAATTAAATTGGAATTCAACTCAGGTTAAGTACTTAATGGATATGGTGGGAGGACATCCTTATCTTGTAAATGAAGCGCTCTCTCACCTCAAAAGTTATCCTCATCTTTCGCTTGAGCAGATTTTAGAAACAGCGGCAACAGAAGCAGGAATTTACCGCAACCATTTACGACGACACTTAAGTGTTGTCCAACAGTATCCAGAATTAAAGCAAGCACTTAAAGAGATAGTTACCGCAACCAGCCCTGTACTAGTCGAATCAAACCTGGCATACAAATTAGATAGTATGGGAGTAGTGCATCGCAGTGGTAATAAAGTAACACCTCGCTGTAACTTATATCGCCAGTACTTTTGCGCTGCTTTGGAGTCTACTCAATGAACGCAGAATTTAAGTCAATATATAAAGTTGGGGGTAGCTTACCAGCTGATGCTGATAGCTATGTGTGGCGACAGGCAGATGTGGAACTTGACAAGTGGTTAAAGTCTGGGGAGTTTTGTTATATATTAAACTCCCGACAGATGGGAAAATCGAGCTTGCGGGTGCAAACGATGCGAAAGCTACAAGCAGAAGGAGTTACTTGTGCCGCTATCGATCTTACAGAAATTGGTATTAAACAGGTCACTCCTCAGCAGTGGTATGGAGGCTTAATCAGGTGTCTCATCAGCAGTTTTGAGCTATCCAGAACGCTTAATTGGCAAAGCTGGTGGCAGGAGCGTGAGTCGCTCTCTCCTGTTCAATGCTTGGGTGAATTTATAGAAAAAGTATTATTGACAGAAATTTCAAAAAATATCGTCATTTTTATTGATGAAATTGATAACGTTCTTGAATTAGAGTTTAAAGATGATTTTTTTGCGCTGATCCGGGCTTGTTATAACAGACGTGCTGATAATCCAGTATACCAACGTCTTAGCTTTGTACTGCTAGGAGTGGCTACTCCCTCCAATTTGATTCGAGGTATCAGTAGAACCTCCTTTAATATTGGTCGAGCTATTGAACTGTGTGGGTTTGAATTGAGTCAAGTTCAACCTCTTGTTAAGGGATTGACTGAGAAAGTTAGTAACCCTCAAGTAATTATGAAGGAGGTATTGGCTTGGACTGGTGGTCAACCCTTTCTTACCCAAAAACTTTGTCAACTTATTCTCGACTTTAACTCTCCGATTCCTGCGGATGGTGAAAAAGAGTGGATTGAAAACTTAGTGCAGATACACATCATTGAAAATTGGGAGTCGCAGGATGAACCAGAACATTTGCGAACAATACGTGATCGAATTTTAAGAAATGGTCAGCGTGCTGTACAGATGCTTAGGCTTTATCTAAAAATATTAGAGGAAGCTGAAATCGAAGCTGATGGCAGTTTAGAACAAACAGAATTACAACTGTCGGGTTTGGTAGTTAAGCAGCAAGGCAAATTAAAAGTTTATAACTCCATCTACAAGGCTGTTTTTGACTCTAATTGGGCTAAAAAGGTGTTAGGCAATCTCCAACCTTATGTGGATGCGATGGAAGGATGGCTAACTTCTAATTGTCAAGACAAAACTTGGTTATTACGTGGACAGATATTACAGAAGTCACTTACATGGGCTAGTAATAAAAACTTGAGTACTCAGGATTATCAGTTTTTAATGGCTAGTCAAGAATGGGATAGACGAACGGAGAAGCAAAAACGGCAACGTGTTGTATTAAGTATAGTTATAGGACTAGGATTACTAGTACCTGTCGTACAATATCCAGCTAATATTATTACAAGTTTTTCAGAAAATTCTCAGTCTAATATTTACGGATGGCAGCCAGATCGATTTAGTCGAGGAGAGCGAATTCTCTTTAGTTCCACTGTTGACCCTAATTTTTACAGCGGCGTTCAAGCTTTTGGTGCTGGTAAATACTCTGAAGCTGTTCAATTTTTTCAAACAGCTCGGGAGGCTAATCCTAGTAATCCAGAAATATTGATTTACTATAATAATGCGTCAGCAGCCCTCCAAAAAAATTCTCGTTCGACCCTTGCAGTAGTTGTACCAGTGAGTATATCATCAAATATTTCTCAAGAAATATTGAGAGGCGTAGCACAAGCACAACATCAGTTTAATTCAAAAGCAGGATTAAATGGTAAGTTACTAGAAATTTTAATCGCAAATGATGATAATGACCCAAGTATTGCTCGAAAAGTAGCTGAAACACTGGTTAAAGACAGCTCTATTTCTGGAGTGATTGGACACTATAGTAGTTCGGCTACCACAGTGGCGCTACCCAATTATCAAAAAGCAGGTTTAGCTTTAACTTCTCCCAGTAGCACTAGTACATTCTTGTCTAGCAATGTTTTCTTTAGGACAGTTCCTTCTGACGAAGCTGTTGGTAAAAAGCTAGCTAAGTATGCAGTTAGTAAAGGCTTAAGAAGAATTGTAATTTTCTATGATTCTGTAAGTTCGTACAGTAATAATTTGAGGGAGAGTTTTAAATTAGAGTTTAAAGCACTTGGGGGTATAGTAGTTTCAACATTTGATTTGAGTAGCCCGGATTTAAATCCATACCAATCAATCACAAAAAGTATCAATCAAGGGTCAGAAGCTGCTCTTTTGTTACCAAATATATCATCTACTA
Source organism: Scytonema sp. PCC 10023 (assembly GCF_963920835.1). NCBI lineage: Bacteria > Bacillati > Cyanobacteriota > Cyanophyceae > Nostocales > Scytonemataceae > Scytonema > Scytonema sp. PCC 10023. The sequence goes on along the minus strand of NZ_CAWUDP010000175.1, from coordinate 4,011 downwards.
ATATAGCGCTTGAGATTGCTATAATAAATAATAAAAAGTTAAAGCTGTTGGGCAATGATGTGCTGTATAGTAGCCAAACTTTAGTTGCAGGCAGAAATTTAGAAGGTTTGACTTTAGCAGTACCTTGGTTTATGACTGAATCAAAATCAGAAGAATTGTTTTCAAAAGTAGCTATGCGACTATGGAGAGGAGAAGTTAGTTGGCGCACAGCTACTAGCTTTGATGCTACACAAGCTTATATTAAAGCTTTTTCTATGTCTAGTAATCTGTCTCGATCAGAAGTTATAAAAAATTTACAACAAGTAAATCTTTCACCTAATGAAACTTCAGGAGTGAGCATGAAGTTTACTCATGGGGAACGCCAAAATCAACCCGTCCTTGTTCAAGTTGTTGGAGAAAATTTTGGTACACAGTTTATGAGCTTGAACAGGGATTGATCTGAAGTTTGTTAACAAATAAAGGGGATTTCAATTTTGAGCAGCGCGGGTAAACAGTATTAGACTCAAGTCGCTTTATACAAGCGGCTGAACGCTTTTTGAATAAGAAAAAAGCTACTATTTTTTTCTCTCCAACAAGCATTTTCGGAATGAGATAAATTTAATGCTGTAATTTCATTTGAGTTTGTAATTTTGGTTAAGTCTGAATGACGGTTAGGAAGTATCCAAAATTTCATAAACCGCAACTTAGGTTTCTAAAAAGCGCAAATCAAAGCTATATAAAATTCTTGCAATGACACAGACTATGAGTTTGTGCAACTAGATTAAAAGATAGGCGTAATGCTAGAGAAAGTGTCACCTTGTGCCATATCCCGCTTGAAAGTTCCAAATCATTTTTTGAGCCGGAACTTTACTCTTTTTGGCACTCCTTTTAGTGCTTGAAATCCTAAAATTCAAGACTAAAATTATGAAAATGTTCCGACACTGTTAAAACTCGGAACTGTGTAAAGTTTTATATACTTTGACGGATAACGGCTAAAAGGTAGCCATATCAATGCTTTAAGGTACTTGGCACTTCATGACAGCTTCTCTAGCCTTAGCCCAGATAAGAAGTTTTCCCAACTTAGGGTCATAAGTTGGTATTTTGATAACGTCAGAAAGCGTAGAAAAAAAAGATGCTCCTTTAGCACAGTCTCCCCTAGCTCGACCCTGTGAGTTTCTCCAACTCATCTAAAAGCTCACTAATCCGCTCTCTCTTCTGGATATCACCCGATACTTTTTTCTGACGTAAACGCTTGCTAATCTCATTAAATCGTTCAACCAAAATCTTCTCTGGCGTTACTTCTGGTTCTGATTTCAATTCCTTAACTCGAGTCTTGATTTCCGAAAGAGCTAAGTTTTCAGCAATCGCTTTATTGAGCAATTCCAACCGCTGTTGCTCATCTTTCACTCGTGCGATCGCTTGGGCTTTCGTGTACGAAATCTCCCCACGCCGCAGTGCAGACAGGATATCGTCGGGAAGATTCAACAAAGGAAGTCGGCTAGAGCGGAAAGTTCCAGCATTGAAACGTCCTATCCCCAATAAGACTGATTCAATCTTATCAACTTGAATCAGAACGTTCTGATTCAATTCGAGACCTCTTTGTTTGGCGTTGAAATTCTGGTGCAAAATTGACACAACTTCCTGATTCTCTATTTCCAGAGACAGCGCCAGCAGCTCTAGCACTGCCTCAGTTTCTTCCACCGGATTCAGGTCTTCCCGCTGTAAGTTCTCCATCAGCGCCACTTGCAGAGCTTGTTTGTCATCGAAATCACGCGAGACAATAGGTATCTCAACTAATCCCGCCTCACGTGCTGCTCGTAGCCGTCGCTCACCAGCTATCAGTTCGTATTCCCCATCATGGAGTGGGCGAACTAGCACTGGCTCCAAAATGCCGTGCTCTTTAACTGACTGCACGAGTTGATCAAGCTTCTCAGGGTCGAAGTAGCGACGTGGTTGCTTGAGAGGTAATCGAATCTTGTCAATTGGAACTGTCGTCGTAGATTCGTTAGGAGAACTACTGAGGTAGGCATCAACTGTATTTAGTTTTGGTGCTACCCGACTAGATTTTCTTGTTGGCATTAAATTTCCTCCAGTTTCTGAGCTATGGATTCAAGGAGTTGCACGGCTGAGTGTTTAGGATCGTAAAGTGCTAGAGGCTGCCGTGCCATTGAGGCATCAGCAAAGCTAATCGCTCTAGGAATAGCAGGAAAAATTGGAGCGATTGCTCCCAGTTGTTCATTAATTCCATCAAGGATAACTTTCCCAAGGCTAGTACGGCTTTCGTGCATCATGGGCACTACCCCAGCAAGCGCCAGCCCAGGATTAATACGTTCTCTGACTTGGCGGATAGAATCTAGCAGCAGCTCTACGCCTAAAAAAGCTTTAAAGTGCGTTTGAATTGGTACAAGGACATGAGTGGAAGCTACCAAGCTCAGAATACTGAAAATTCCCAATGTCGGAGGGCAATCAACCAGGACAAAGTCATAATTGGACTGTACAGGTAATAACGCTTGCTTGAGTCTCCATTCACGAGCTATGACCGAATGAAGCTGTACTTCAACAGCACTGAGAAGAATGTTACTTGGAACTAAGTCTACGTCGTGCAAATTGCGGTGGAGCGGTAATGGAGTATCTTTTAACAGTGAATCGGCAATGGTTTGCTTCAACTCGAATGGTTCTAAACCCATGAAGGCAGTCAGCGATGCTTGAGGATCAATATCTACTAGCAAAACCCGATGTCTCAGTTGAGCAAGCTGATAGCCCAAATTCTGTGTCAGAGTGGTTTTACCAGTTCCACCTGCTTGATTAAACAGAGAAATAATTTTGAGGACCACAGCAATTGGTGAAGCAACTAGAGTTAGTTTAGCTTAACTTTAGTATGGATTTGGCTCCTAAAGTCAAAGATATCCCAGCGGTGCTGCATCCTTCTATTCCTCTTTGGAACTCGCTCACGTATAATACAAACGGGTATTGAGGTATTAAAAGAAACCCGGTGTAACGTTGTTTCATTTACAGCTAGAGCATTTGCACAACGAATTCGGGGATATTGGAATGTAGCAAACAAAGTGCATTATGTACGCGACGACGTGACTCAAGGTGAAGATGCTTCTCGTATTCGGACGACTCCATTGGTTCAAATCTAGGCGATTGTCCCTTGGACAGTGCTTTCTCTTGCAATCGCACGTAATTTTGCTCTCAATTTATTTATATCGCTGCAATGGGTTTGAGAACATGGCTCAGGCGTAGTGACGTTCCACTTTTGGTCTTACCACACTTATGCACCTATTTAGAATGAAATAGCCCTGCCCTTCTCCCCATTGTGCCAACAGCTGCCTCATATCTTTGAACGCAACTCTGTATAAAGACTAGGGAGCAAACCGTTAACAGTGGTAAGAGCTACCCAAAAAGAAAAACTCGTGCAGCCTTGGGTCAAATCTGTGTAAAACTGGGCAACCCTCCCCACGAGTAATCGTGGTGCGCCTTACAGATACTCGTGGTGGGAGCATGCCAGGGTTGCCCAGTTTTACATACTTTTAATGAAAGCCATCATGCCAAAGTCCGCTTTCCAGCCCAAACACCCAAAATTTGCGTATTTCTGGTAAAAAAGTGTTGAACAAAGCAAAGCTCCAAGACACGCCGAACCAAAAAAAGAGTGTCAGCAATCAGCGTGCTTGAAAATTTTGAGCTATTGAAAATTTTGAGCTATTATGGATAAACAGTGGCACAAGGCGCACTCACTAGCCAAAAAATCAAGGGTCAGAAAAAAGTTTGGATTGCCCCTTGACAAAAAAAAATCCGGTGGCTAGACTAGATAAAGTGTGAAAAAAGAAAACACACGCCGAACCAAGAAAAAGTAATAGTTTGAAAGCTAATAGTAGCAACAATCCTCGTCAAACAAATCAAGTCAACGGGGGAACCCGAAGACAAAAAATCAAAAGCGGATTTCGGAAATTTATTTCCGGGAGCTAGCGAAAAACTCAAAACGGAGAGTTTGATCCTGGCTCAGGATGAACGCTGGCGGTATGCTTAACA
>NZ_CAWUDP010000174.1:0-11643 GCF_963920835.1 Scytonema sp. PCC 10023 | reverse complement strand
TTTTCTTTTAATTCTTTTATTCAGAATACCCGGAGAGTGACAGAAGAGGGATAAGTTTCCCTTCAATTGGACGATGGAAGACTGCCTTAACAACACCAACCTTGGGAACTTCCAGACAATCCCCCACAACTTTAACATTCTGAGGATATTGAATTGATTGTTTATGGTGTTTCGCTTTAAATCTAGGAAACTTAGCCCGACCCTCAAAGAAATTAGTGTAGGCTTTGTTCAAATTGATTGCTACACACTGCAAAACAGCCGAATAACAATCTTCTTTCAACCAAGGATGTTCTACTTTTAATTGCGGCAAATAAGCTTTGTATACGCTCAGCTTTAATGACTTCCCGGTTTCTTCATAGTGCTGGATACAAGCATTTAAGGCGTAGTTGTAATACCATCTTGCACAACCAAACGACTTGGCTAGAGCTATTTCTTGTTCAGTTGTCGGATATAGTCTGACCTTAACTGCTTTCAACACTTTTAATCACCTCCTTCTTGCATCTATGCTAGCATAATTGAGGAGATACTGAGGAGATTTTATAAAAAATGATTATTTAAGAATAAGAATGAGTAAACGTAGAATGGATAAACTTCGCTTATATGCAACTATGAAAGATACAACAATGACTCATGTTATTGAAGACCTCATTGACTCGTTAAAAATCCCGGAGATTAACAAAAACTCGGACACCCCCCGAACGCGTTAACCGACGGTCAACATAGATCGGGGGTGTACCTCGTTTTTGTCCGGCTATTCATCCCACACCTCCCTGCGGGTAGGATGTGGGGCTTCTAGCCGTTCAAGCTAACCTAAAAATAGGGTTTCAAATTTAATCTGACCAGAGTAATAAAAGAGCGTTACTCGCTCCTCATGCGTTTTTAATAAACAAGTATATGAAAAGACGTAATTCAATCCGGTATTACTTAGTTCTAGCTGTTGTTACCACTTCGTTGTGTGTCCTTAGTTCACCTGTGCTGGCGAAACTTCCTCCCTCGCCTGCGCCCCCCGTTTCGTCATCCGCACAGCAACAGGGGAAAGTGCTGTACGACGCTGGACGATATGCCGAAGCGGTGCAGGTTTTGCAGCAATCTGTTCAGCAATACCGAACGCAAGGAGATACCCTCAGACTTGCTGCAACCCTAAGTAATCTTTCCCTTGCTTACCAGCAACTCGGCGCGTGGACTGAGGCAAAGCAGGCGATCGCCCAGAGTTTAAATATTTTGGGATATCAACAGCAGGAGATCAAGGGACAAGGGGAGATGAGGGAGATGAGGGAGATGAGGGAGATGAGGGAGCAAAATATTTCTACAGCCCAAATTCTTGCCCAAAGCCTTGATATACAAGGCCGTTTGCAACTGGCGACGGGACAAACACAACAGGCTTTGACAACTTGGCAGCAGGCTCAAAAGATTTATAGTAAGGCTGGTGACGCGAATGGCGTAGTGCGATCGCACATCAATCAAGCACAAGCATTGCGAACTCAAGGCTTCTATCGTCGTGCAGAAAAAATACTACAAGATGTTTATAAAATTTTACAATCCCAACCAGACTCCTTAGAAAAGACAGTGGGGTTGCGATCGCTTGGTGATATCCTCCAACTTGTGGGTAATTTGAAAGATTCCCAAAAGGCAATACAGCAAAGTCTAGAAATTGCCCAACGCCTACAATCTCCAGCAAATATTGGTGCAAGTCTTTTTAGCTTAGGAAATAATGCTCGTACACAGCAGCAAAAACAACAAGCGATTGACTTTTATCAACAAACAGTTGAGATTTCCCCCTCACCTTTAACAAAAGTCCAAGCGCAACTCAATTACTTAGACCTTCTGATTGAGGATCAACAATCAGCACAAGCCGAAACTCTCATACCTTTGATTCAATCCCAACTCAACACACTCCCCGCCAGTCGTTCTGCTGTCTACGCCCGGATTAACTTTGCTCACAGCATCGCCAAATTAGGCATGGAAGAGACAAGGGAGAGCAAACAAATAACTTCCTCATCCTCCTCATCCCCCTCATCCTCCTCATCCCCCTCATCCTCCTCATCCCCCTCATCCCCCTCATCCTCTCCACCCCAACTCCTCGCCACCGCCGTCCAACAAGCCCGCAATTTGGGTGACAAGCAAGCAGAAGCATATGCTTTGGGAAGTTTAGGTGGTTTGTACGAAAAAACTGGGCAGTGGTCGGAGGCGCAAAACCTGACCCAACAGGCGTTACTATTGGCACAAGCAAGCAATGCACCGGAAATTGCTTATCGATGGGAATGGCAACTCGGAAGGTTACGAAAAGCACAAGGAGATGTCAAAGGAGCGATCGCGGCATATGATGCTGCTGTGGATACTCTGCAATCTCTGCGCAGTGACTTGGTGGCGGTTAAACAAGATGTACAATTCTCTTTCCGAGATAGTGTAGAACCTGTTTATCGAGAATCAGTGGAATTACTGCTGCAAGTGCAACAAGCGCAACCTGATGAAAAAACTTTAGAAAAAGCTCGCCAGCGGATCGAAGCACTGCAACTGGCAGAACTAGATAACTTTTTTCGGGAAGCTTGCCTACAAGGTCAGAAAGTGTTGCTTGACAAAGTGGTAGACCAAGATAACCCCACTGCTGCCATTCTTTACCCGATTATTCTTCCCGACGAATTGCAAGTTATTGTTAAAATTCCTAAACAACCCTTGCGGCACTACAGCACCAAAATTAGCCAAGCAGAAGTCGAAAAGATTGTCGGCGGAATGCGGCAAAATCTTGTCCAACCATCTGCCATTAAAGCATTCAGAACGCAGTCACAACAGGTTTACAATTGGTTGATAAAACCAATTGAGTCCGAACTGCAAAGAAGTGGGGTAAAGACTTTGGTGTTTGTACTTGATGGGGCGTTACGCAATATACCGCCTTCTGCCCTTTACAATGGTAAGGAATACTTGGTGGAGAAATATGCGATCGCCCTTAGCATAGGGTTGCAACTTCAAGACCCCAAACCACTAGTGCGACGGCAGCTCAATGCTCTCACCGCAGGGCTTACTCAACCCCCTCCAGGATATAGCGAATTTGCACCCTTGCCTGCCATTAAGAGAGAATTAAACCTGATAACCCAAGCCGGAGTCTCAACAACTAGCCTTTTGGATCAGCAATTCACCAAACAAGCTTTGGAAAGCAAAGTCAATGCTGTTTCCTTCAATATCTTGCATCTGGCAACCCATGGTCAATTTAGTTCGCGCGCTGATAAAACCTTTATTTTGGCTGCCAATGGTCCAATCAACGTCATAGATTTCGACAGTATTCTCCGCAGTCGGGATGAAACCAAACCAGAAGCAGTGCAACTATTAGTTTTGAGTGCCTGCCAGACAGCAGCAGGAGATAACCGTGCGGCGTTGGGTTTAGCTGGGGCTGCTGTCAAAGCGGGGGCACGCAGTACTGTAGCATCCTTGTGGCAGATTGATGATGAATCAACAGCACAGTTTGTTGGTACTTTTTATAAACAGTTGAAGAATGGCAATATTACCAAAGCTGAAGCTCTTCGCCTTGCTCAGCTACAACTGTTAAAACATCCTAACTACAACACACCCAGCTTTTGGTCTGCCTATGTACTTATTGGCAATTGGCTTTAACGCTTCAAAGGAAGTCCGCACCCTCAGGCTCTGCCAAAGTGGGGTAGTTGACGATTGCGTAAATTTCATGACTGCGATCGATAAATATCTAAGAGAGGATTCATCACCGGGGACTTAAACTATGACGCGCACCACCCATGAGCCAGAAGATTTTGCCTTAACGTTACCTATAACGCAGGCAGCTCGCACAACTGCCCAGCAGTTTGCTTCAAACCAGCCTACTCCTGAAAAAGCCGAACAAGTCCGGCTGAATACCCTTTGCGTGTGGGTGGTGAATGACTACTTGGAAATTATGGGTATTCCCACTAACCTAACAAGCAGTGACAGTTGGAACCCAGTTATACGTTTGTGTGCCAATATAGCAGACTTGGAGTTGCCAGGAGTGGGTCGTCTAGAGTGTCGCCCCGTGAATATTTCTCAACAGATGTGTTACATTCCTCCAGAAACCTGGGAAGAAAGAGTTGGTTATGTCGTTGTCCAAGTAGATGAATCGCTTGAGGAAGCAAAGCTTTTGGGGTTTGTTGGCAATATGGCAACTGAAGAACTACCTTTGAGTCAACTCCAACCCTTAGAAGATTTAATCGACCACCTCGCAGAACTCAAACAAACCCCAGTCAGGACTTTAGTGAATTTGAGCCAGTGGTTTACTGGTATCTTGGAGAACGGCTGGCAAAGCGTTGAATCGATATGGAACCAGCCACAATTTAGACCAGCTTATGCTTTTCGCAGTGGTGAGACTCTTGAGCAAAACGCTGCCAACCAAAATGATGTACTCACCAGACGGGCAAAGTTGATTGATTTGGGAATCCAAATTGCCAACCAACCCGTCATGCTTATTGTAGAAATTAGACCAGAAGTTGACCAACAAACTAGCATTCGTGTGCAGTTGCACCCGACTGGTAATCAAATTTACTTAATCCCTAAAGTACAACTGACGGTGCTGGATGAGTCTGGAGCAGTTTTTCTGGAAACTCAAGCTAGAAGTGCTGATAACTACCTACAGTTACAGTTTAGAGGTGAAAGCGCAGAGCGGTTTAGCGTTAAGGTGACACTCAATGATGCAAGTGTCACAGAACATTTCGTAATTTAGTCATTGGTCATGAGTCATTGCATAGTGTCACCAGAAAAGAAAAACAACTGACAAATGACAAAGGACACTAATTATGAGCAAGTTAGTGGTTTTAAAATTTGCCGATGGTAGCTTTGAGCAGGGGTTTCCCGTTACGCTACAGATCGGTGAAGAAGGTGAGCGTCCCTCAACTGAAATAACCGGGAAGTTACCTGCTGCGGTAGAAATGCCACTTTACTATAGCCACTGGCAGTCTAGCTATCGAAGGCTAAGCAATCGTTACCGCTTGTCTGCTGACCAGATGCAGGTAACAAATGTATCCATTACCCAAGACTGCGATAATATTGCCCATATTTTGCGATCGCGCTTCAATACTTGGCTGCTAACGGAAGAGTTTCGCCCGATTCGGGAGAAATGGCTGGAAAAATTGCTACCAACGGACGAAATACGGGTAATTTTGCAAACAGAAGATAGTCAATTGCAGCGGTTGCCCTGGCATCTCTGGGACTTGCTAGAACGCTATCCTAAAGCGGAATTTGCTTTAGCATCGCCAACATACGAACGAATTCCTTTAAGGAAAACACTTAACGATAAGGTAAACATTTTAGCAATAATCGGTAATAGTCAGGAGATTGACACTGAGGCTGACCGTGCTTTGCTAGAACACTTACCCAATGCAGATCTTCGCTTTCTGGTAGAACCCCAGCGCAAGGAATTAACTGACCATCTGTGGGGGAAAAGCTGGGATATTCTTTTCTTTGCTGGACACAGTTCGAGTCAGGGGAAAGATGGAACTGGGCGCATATACCTGAATCAAACTGATAGCCTCACCATTAGTGAATTAAGGTACGCTCTCAGAAAAGCCGTGGAATGTGGGTTGCAATTAGCAATTTTCAACTCCTGCGATGGATTAGGACTGGCGCGAGATCTGGCTGATTTACAAATCCCGCAGATGATCGTCATGCGCGAACCCGTTCCAGATTTAGTCGCACAGGAATTCTTGAAGTCTTTTTTAGAAGGGTTTGCAGGTGGTGAGTCCTTTTACCAAGCAGTGCGGGATTCTCGGGAACGGTTGCAAGGTCTTGAGGATAAGTTTCCCTGTGCGACTTGGTTACCAGTGATTTGCCAAAATCTCACACAAGTTCCTCCTTCTTGGGTGGATATTACAGGTAAGGTTGAACTGCAACCGCCAAAACTTACGCCACCTCAAAGCGCGCCTCCACCCAAATTTGCTGTAGCATTGTTGTCCTCGGTGGTGATGACTGCCTTAATTTGCGGGCTGAGGTTTTTCGGGCTACTGCAAAGCAGTGAACTCCAAGCTTTTGACCAGATGATGCGCTTACGTCCCTTCATCCTCCATGAAATACCTGATCCACGTCTGCTACTGGTGGCGATTGATGATCAAGATATTGATGCTCAGCGGCGAAACGGTGAGGATGTGAATGGCAAATCTCTCTCAGACAAATCTCTCAATAAACTTTTGGAGAAACTCCAGCAGTACAAACCCCAAGCAATTGGCTTGGATCTCTATCGAGATTTTAAAGCTGAACTCCCAGATTTAACCACTCGTCTTAACCAGACTGAAAACTTGGTTGGAGTTTGCAAAAATAGCGACGCCGCAACACCTGTTAAGGGTATTGCGCCGCCACCGGAAATCCCACAAGAACGCTTGGGATTTAGCGACTTCATTCATGATCCTGATGGCGTGGTGCGGCGACATCTGCTGTTTATGAACCAGGAACCTGTCTCTTCGTGTCGTGCTACTTATGCGTTCTCAGCCCAGCTGGCATTCCGTTATTTGCTTGCTGTTAAAGGAATTCAACCAAAGCTAACTTCTCAAGGAGATTTACAGCTTGGCAATACTATCTTTCCTCGTCTAAGCTCTCGTACTGGCGGATATCAGGGAATTGATGCCAATGGTGGTCAAATTTTGCTGAACTATCGTTCCTCAAACAAGATTGCCGAAGAGGTGACGCTGACACAAATCTTATCAAATCAGGTTAATTCTAGCGCCATCAAAGACCGAATTGTCCTGATTGGTGTTGTAGCTAAAGGAGAGTCTCGTGACTATTGGGCGACACCATATGAATATCAGTTTGATAAGCAAATGCCAGGAGTTTTTGTACAAGCGCACATGGTCAGTCAACTCCTTAGTGCTGTCCTAGATAAACGTCCGTTGCTACAGGTTTGGTCATTGTGGAGTGAGGTCATCTGGATTTGGGGTTGGTCTGTGGTAGGAGGAGTTCTTGCTTGGCGGGTGCGATCGCTCCCCAGATTGGCAATCTTAGTCATTGTCTCCTCTGGAGTTCTCTACGTACTGTGCTTTGGTGTACTTATCCACGGATATTGGGTGCCGTTTGTACCTTCAGCTTTAGCACTAGTGGGAACGCTTTGCGTCGTTTTATTTGAAAATTCAAATTCAAAATTCGTCCTACTCCAAAAATAAAGCAGAGGGTTCCCCTAATTATGAAAAATAATTGCGACTTTCTTAACCCTAAAAATGATTACCAATAATTCTTTCTGTTGGAGACGCACTCGCGTTAGCGAACGCGAGTGCGTGTGCCTTTGGCACTCAACTTCTTCGCAGGAGGCACACAATCCAAAATCCAGATACCATAATCTAAAATCCAAAATGGTATAAGGTTGTGCATTTTATTTTGTCTCCGTCCCTAGTTAACAATTAATAGTCAACAGTTAAAAGCGATTTCTAAAAATGATTTCATATCCGATGAAACTGGTTTTAGCAGTGACTCTTGCCGGCTGCTTCAGTTTGCTGGGTAGCATAACGTGGGTTATGGCTGAGTCCCGTCAACAAACAGCAACTGAGCACTCCAATTCTTTATCACAGTCAAAACCGTTAGCAACGACTTCTCGTAAGGAACCTTTGCGCCTTGTCTTACCTCCACTTCCGCCAGGACAGCCTCCAGGGGGTCGCCGTTATGGGGGAGCAAGAAGGGGTACGTGTCCAGTTGGTAACCCTGCACTTACTGCTTTAGTCCCTTTAACAGAGCAACCAACCTCGATAATGAATGTCTGGGGATTGACTACAGTAGAACGCCCGACTTTTTGGTTCTACACACCCTACGCCAAAGGTTCTAGCTACCCCGCTGATTTTGTGCTGCTTGATGAGGAATCAAATCCGATCTACCGCCAGGATATAGTCCTACCAAGTGAACCCGCAGTGATCAGCGTTTCTTTACCTACTACTGCTCCTTCCCTGAGTGTAGGCAAACAATACCGCTGGTTCTTTAATGTTTACTGCGAGAACCAAAAGCAACAAGCCCCTATTTATGTTGAAGGAGTCATACAACGAGTCAACTTAAAACCGGCGATCGCCCAGCAACTCCAACAAGCACAGCCAAGACAGCAAGTTGCTATCTATGCCAGCAATGGAATATGGCACGAGGCATTAACGACACTAGCACAACTGCGTCAGAACAGTCCGCAAGATGCAACTCTTCAGCAAGAGTGGCAGGATTTGCTTATCTTTGTCGGCTTGAGTGACATTGCTGCAAAACCGCTTTTGCTGAAGAATTAATCCCAATTTCCTTAATTGAAGGGTCGTAACTCAGCTTTGATCCTCTCGCCAATGGAGGTAGCTTCAAGGCGAATCTTATCAGGGTCAACCGTGAGCATCTCGCGTTTGTGCATGAGAACTTGCCCATCCACAATAACCGTATCAACATCTTGGGCATCTGCTGTGTAAACCAGATGCGAAATGACATCGTAAAGTGGGGTCAGGTGCGGTTCTTTGAGCTGCACTTGAAGCAGATCTGCTTGCAGTCCCACCTTAATCGCGCCAATTTTATCTGCCAAGCCGAGTGCTTCTGCGCCGCCAAGTGTTGCCATACGCAACACTGTCTTGGCAGGTACAGCAGTGGGGTCGAGCGTTGTCGCTTTATGGATGAGAGCAGTGAGGCGGATTGCCTCCCACATATCAAGATCGTTGTTTGATGCAGCTCCATCCGTGCCTAGACCAACCTTAACTCCCGCTTTTACCATCGCTGGAATCGGGGCAAAGCCAGAAGCCAGCTTCAAATTGGAGTCAGGATTATGGATAACACCAACACCGCGTCTCGCCAGCAGGGCGATTTCACTTTCGTTAGGCCATACCACGTGGGCGGCAAATACGCGCGGCTCCAGGAAGCCGAGATTTTCCAAGTGTTGCACTGGGGTCGCGTTATAGCGCTGCTTGATGTCTTCCACCTCGGTTTGTGTCTCCGCCAAGTGAATTGTCAGCGGAACCTCGTATTGCCGCGCAGCCGCAATAGCCTGTGTTAGGTGCTCCGGCGAGACAGTGTAGGGAGCATGGGCAGCAATGGCTGGTGTGATACGTGGGTTCTTGCCCTTCCAGCGTTTCACGAAATCCACTGCCGTGGCAAACGCATCATCCCACCCTTGGAAACCAGGGCTGGGGAAATCTATTGACGACGGTGCAATGATGGCGCGCAAGCCGCATTCATTAACCACTTCGCTGGCGACATCTGGCTTGAAGTACATATCAACAAACGTCGTCGTTCCGCCGCGTATCATCTCCCAGCAGGCAAGCTGTTCACCAACACGGACGAAATTTTCGTCAACGAACTTCGCTTCTGCCGGGAAGATGTAATTCTGGAGCCAATCCTCCAACGCTAAGTCGTCCGCAAGACCGCGAAACAGCACCATTGCCGAGTGAGAGTGACCGTTGACAAGACCCGGCATCAGCACCATGCCCTCACCTGGAAGCGTCCTGGCTGCTGTGTAAGATGCCAAGATCTTGTCTCTGGTGTCCACGGCAATAATTTTGCCGTCCCTGATGGCGACCGCGCCATTCTGAATGACGGGTTGTGCCTCGTTCATGGTAACGATGAAATCACCGCCCACAATCAGTTCTACGTTCTGCTTCCCTTGAGCCCCTGGGTTATAATTGCTCTGAGCGATGACTATCTGAGCGAAAAAAACAAGAAACGTCGTACAGAGGACAAGGATTAATAGCTTATAGTATTTTGAAAGCTGGCGTTTCACACTATCATCCTTATTTTATTTTTACTCCGAGCGGTCTCATCTGTCCAATTGCTAACTTACAATTAGACAGACTCCCTGATAGTACCCTTTACGGAGTTTGAGACTGAAAATCTCAATCATACTTAACAGCCTCTTAGGAATGCTCGTCAATACAAGCTTTTAATTTTTCAGCCAGAACTGGTGATGCCATTATGGATAGATGATCACCAGGAACCTCATAAATTTCCATTCCTCTTGTGCAACACAAAACTTACACAAATCGCTCAAGTCAAATAACTCGAACTTTTTGAAGTTTGCTTCCTGCAACGTCTGTGGTGAGACGACTCTACTCCTGTCCACAGGCGTTGATTTCGCGCTTGCCCTCCGGGTTCGCAGTCGCTTCAAGCCGGGGAACCCGTCCAACGCGCTGCTCACCGCACGTATTTTATCTAAAGAAACGTTATTTAAATTAATCGCCGCATTTAAGTCACGACATTGAACGTGTCCGCATCCAGCGCCACACAAATACACCCTTTCTGATAAAGGCATTGGCTGCACACTTCCACATTTAGAACACGTCTTAGAACTTGCAAACCACCTATCAATTATCTCTACTTTCGTCCCATAAAACGCCTCCTTATAAGTCAGCATCCTACGAAACTCGTATAAGCCTAAACTAGAGATTGCTTCTGACAGCTTGTGATTTGCTATCATTCCAGAGACGTTAAGATCTTCTATCCTAATCCGGTAATATTTTCGACTAATATCGGTTGTCGTTTTCTGAAGAAAATCTTTGCGGATATTAGCAATATGAGCGTGAGATTTTGCTATTTGACCAAAGTAGTTTTTAGCTTTGTTAGACGCTTTCAACCCTTTACGGCGATTGCCTAATTGTTTATTACGATTGCGCCACTGTTGCTTGTTCAGCTTGGTTTTCGCTTTCTTTAAGCTCATAGGTGCTTGTATCGTTGAACCATCAGACAAAGTTGCAAACGTCTTGACACCTAAGTCTATCCCAACTGATTCAACTTCATGAATCAAAGGAGGAACTTTTTCAATCTCTAGGGCAAAAGAAACGAACCACTTGTTCGCAGTCCTAGAAATAGTAAAAGATTGACTAGAACACAAAAAAGGTATCGGTTGCTGAAGCCTAAACTCACCCAAACTCGGTATTGTAATTCGCTTTCCTGGGTGCAAAACTTGCCGATTTGTGAAAGGTAGCATTGGTTGTCCCTTTGCTGGATAGATACCTGTTTTTTTAAGAACAGTAAAACTATCCCCTTTCTTTTTGGTCTTCATTTGAGGGAAACCAGCTTCTCCTTTACGCCACTTATCAAGAGCTTTTGCTACATTTCGTAACGCACTAGAGTAAATAGCTGAAGGATACTGCTGCATCCATAGGTAATCTGGATTTGTTTTTACATAGTTGGTAAAAAGTTTCAGGGTAGCTGCTAAGCGCTTAGAATCTCCTGCTTTTATTCCTTCAAAGTTCCAAGAGCTATTGACATCCTCCCGCCGCTAACCTGGAGTACCAGGTATAGCGGGGGATTCCAAAGATTGCTCTTTGGGTTTCCTCTTTCTGTGAGTTGACTTGCTTGGAGGAGTTTCCTCTCCCAAGTATTGGTCAGTCTCTCCAGAGGCGTTAGTTCCGATGTGACCCACCGTACTTAATGCTTTTTCCAGTATGTTTCGTGCAGCGTTCCAGTCTCTATCTTGGGTATGCCCACAATGGTGACAAGTATGCGTTCTAGTACTAAGAGACTTCTTGACAACCTTCCCGCAATTAGAGCAATTTTGACTAGTATAGTGGGGCGGAACGGCAACCGTGACCACACCAAATACTTTTCCAAAATACTCAACCCATGTACGGAACTGAGTCCACGCTGCATCAGAAATGGATTTGGCGAGGTGTCTATTCCTTACCATGTTTCGCACCTTCAAGTCCTCATACGCCACGAGGTCGTTAGACATCACTACGCACCTTG
>NZ_CAWUDP010000173.1:0-11852 GCF_963920835.1 Scytonema sp. PCC 10023 | reverse complement strand
ATGAGGGAGATGAGGGAGATGAGGGAGATGAGGGAGATGAGGGAGATGAGGGAGACTATTGACTATGAACTAATGACCGTAAAGGAGATATATTTGGGCTAAGAGCAGATGGGTTAATGCCTGCTTTCAGAGCAACTAATACACCTACTGCCTCTAAATAAGAGTTTACCTGTATTGATTTTATCCCTAAAGGTTCGGGACGAACTCGTACTTGAGTCTGATTTTCCTCCACGGTAATAATTTGACATCGCTTACTGTGACTTAAACTGAGCAAGGCGCTACTGCCACAAGCAGTTGCTGGTACAATCGCGGCATCAATTTGGTTTGCCCAAATGTCACTAAATTCAGACAATTTATCAGACGCTTTGGGAATAAACTGGGGTGCGCGGCTCAAACCAACAAGCACGCTTGGTAAAAAAGTATAGCCTAATTCTTCGGCAGCCGAACGAGGAGATAAATTTGGATCTAGAGATGGGGGAAAGAAGGCGGGAGAATGGGCGCAAGGAATTTGAAATGTTCGCACTACCAAATGGCTGATTACGGCTTCTGCACCAGCGATGGGATCGACTCCTTTTCCGTGGCGGTAGTTTTGGTCTGTCTGTTCATCAAGAGTATCGGGAAAACGAGCAACTACGGCGATCGCCTCTGCCCCCGCCCTCTTAATCAGGACTTCCGCCGCCCGTAACAAACTATCTGGGTTACCTATTGTTCCCCAACTTGCCCCGGAAGTTGCTTGCCGTAATTCTACATTTAACGGTGCGTCAGTTATGACATAATCTGTTAACGATAATCCTAGAGTTGCTCTAGCTGCATCCGCTGCTTGCAGGTGTCTGTACCGTAACTCTGGTTCAATTGCTTGATCAAGAACTAAACCTATGCGATTTTGGTGAACTGGACGCAAACCCCAGCATCCGGCGGCAAATTTGTCAAGCCCGTAACCTTCAACGTAGAAAGTGTTGGGCAGATTCCAGTATAAGCTGGCACCGTTGAGGACATTAGGGTGAGTAATCAGGCGATCGCAAACCTGTGCGAAAGCCTTTGCAACTGGCAATGCATCTCCTGCATAACCCCCGATGGCTGCTCCAACGCCAGTAGGTACAATTAAGATAGCGGTATATGGACGCACAAATAAATTCAAAAATTTAAAGTCAAAAGAAATTGTTAGTTGTAGAGACGCGCTCTCATGAAAGCGTCTGTACATTTGTTAGTTGTAGAGACGCGCCATGGCGCGTCTCTACATTTGTTAGCCATGGCGCGTCTGTACATTTGTTAGTTCTTAGTTGTTTTTACTATCAACTATCGACTAACTACTAACCGTTAAAATACACTATTTGCTATTAGCTTTCTGTGGTGACAACAGCTTCAACAGTGCATGCTTGTTGTTCAACATCCACAGATGTAATTGCCCACCGCAAAGGTTCTCCCTGTTTTTTCAACTCTGCTTCAATGACTTTTTGCAGTTCTGTGGGAGTTTCTTGTAGGTCAATTTCTGCGGTAATAAAATGGGTTGTCATTATTTTACTCCTGACTTATCTAAAGACGCCCTGAATGAAAGCGTCTCTACATTATTTACCAAATTGCAACTGATAAACAATTTCTTCTTTTTCGGTTTCAATTTTTAAATCGGAACGAGGATAAGCGACGCAAAGCAATACATAACCTTGTTTTTGCAGTTCTGGGCTCACGCCCATACCATCACTTTGATCCACAGTCCCAGAGACAATTTGGGCAGCGCAAGTCGTGCAAACACCAGCATGACAGGAACTCGGTAACTCTAAACCAGCTGCATCGGCAACTGATAGGATGGTTTGATTTTCGCTGACTTGCAAAGTATGAGTTTTGCCTTGGTGGTTAATTTCAACGGTGTAAGTTTCGGGCATATACAATAGCGGTGTTATGCAACGGATAAGTCAAATATCCTATCTTATAAATAGGTGGACAACTCAATAAAGAATCGCCAGCAATCATAGCTAACTGGAAAGAACTTGACTAGCTAGGGCGCTAACCAGTGATAATTATAAGTCCTTGCTAGACAAAAAACTTAACCAAGGGAGACTTGTTGCCCGTTCTCGACAATCTGGAAAAACGACCCATAAAGAATGGGGAGTGATTGTAAACACAGAATAAATTTTTGGCTGACTACTTGGAGAAGATAATGCTCGAATCATACCGCAGACACGTTGCTGAAAGAGCCGCACTAGGAATTCCCCCCCTGCCTTTAGATGCAAATCAAACATCTGAACTGTGCGAATTACTGAAAAATCCGCCTGCGGGTGAAGAGGATACATTACTGGAATTGTTGCGCGATCGCGTTTCCCCTGGAGTCGATCCCGCAGCTTACGTCAAAGCTGGGTTTCTCACCGGCATTGCCAAAGAGGAAATCACCAGCCCCTTAATTTCCCCCATCGAAGCAGTGCAATTGTTAGGCACAATGGTGGGTGGCTACAACGTCCAATCATTAATCGAACTGCTGCAAACGCCCACCGTATCCGTATCGTTATCTTCCGAAACACCTCTGGTGATGGGCGGACAAGGAAAGGAACCTATAGCAGCATACGCCGCAGTGGCATTAAGCAAAATCTTGCTGGTGTATGACGCCTTCCACGATATTTTGGAATTATCCAAAACCAATCCCTTCGCCAAGCGCGTAATAGACTCTTGGGCAGAAGCCGAGTGGTTCACTGTTCGTCCGACGATACCAGAATTCGTCAACGTCATTGTTTTCAAAGTTCCTGGCGAGACGAATACCGACGACTTATCCCCCGCACCCCAGGCTATGACTCGTCCGGATATCCCCTTACACGCCTTGGCAATGTTGGAAAGCAAAATGCCTGGTGCGCTGCAAACCATTGCTGAGTTGAAGAAAAAGGGGTATCCCGTAGCATATGTAGGAGATGTGGTAGGTACTGGTTCCTCGCGTAAGTCGGCAATTAACTCCGTGTTATGGCACATGGGGCATGATATTCCCTATGTACCAAACAAGCGGGCGGGCGGATATATTTTAGGCGGTTCTATTGCGCCTATCTTCTTCAACACCGCCGAAGATGCTGGTGCTTTGCCTATCCAATGCGATGTCACCAAGATGGAAACCGGCATGGTGATTACCATCTACCCCTACAGAGGAGAAATCACCAATGAAGCTGGCGAAGTGATTTCCACCTTCACCCTGAAACCTGACACCATCTTAGATGAAGTCCGCGCCGGGGGACGTATTCCGTTACTTATCGGACGCACTCTCACCGATAAAACAAGACTTGCACTTGGTTTAGAACCCAGCGCACTCTTTACCCGTCCCCAGCAATCCGCTGATACAGGCAAAGGCTACACCTTAGCACAGAAAATGGTGGGTAAAGCTTGCGGCTTACCCGGTGTGCGTCCCGGTACATCATGCGAACCGATCATCACAACAGTTGGTTCCCAGGATACCACCGGACCGATGACTCGCGATGAATTGAAAGAACTTGCTTGTCTCGGTTTCAGTGCAGACTTGGTGATGCAGAGTTTCTGCCACACCGCAGCTTATCCCAAACCAGTTGACATCAAAACTCATCACGAATTACCCGACTTTTTCGCCTCTCGTGGCGGTGTCGCATTACGCCCTGGTGATGGTATCATCCACTCTTGGTTAAACCGGATGCTACTTCCTGACACCGTCGGAACTGGTGGCGACTCCCACACCCGTTTTCCCTTAGGCATTTCCTTCCCCGCTGGTTCCGGGTTGGTAGCGTTTGCGGCGGCGTTGGGTGTCATGCCTTTGGATATGCCAGAATCTGTTTTGGTGCGGTTCAAAGGTGAATTGCAACCCGGTGTTACTCTGAGAGATGTTGTGAATGCCATTCCCTACGTAGCAATTCAAAAAGGTTTGCTGACGGTAGAGAAGCAGAATAAGAAAAATGTCTTCGCTGGGCGGATAATGGAAATAGAAGGTTTGCCAGACTTGAAAGTTGAGCAAGCTTTTGAACTTACCGACGCTAGCGCCGAACGTTCTTGTGGAGGTTGTACGATTAAGCTGAGTGTTGAGACAGTTTCCGAATATCTGCGTTCCAACGTAGCGCTGTTGAAGAACATGGTAGCACGCGGCTATCAAGATACCCGTACCATCCTGCGTCGTGTCGCCAAAATGGAAGAGTGGTTAGCTAACCCTGTGCTTTTGGAAGCCGATGCGGACGCAGAATACGCAGAAATTATCGAAATTGATTTGAACGAAATCAAAGAACCCATCGTTGCTGCTCCCAATGACCCCGATAATGTGAAATTATTATCGGAAGTTGCTAATGATCCGGTGCAAGAAGTTTTCCTCGGTTCTTGTATGACAAATATTGGTCATTATCGCGCAATGGGTAAGGTGTTAGAAGGTGCAGGTTCAGTGAAGACTCGCCTGTGGATTTCTCCGCCAACTCGCATGGATGAACACCAACTCAAAGAAGAAGGTGTGTATGCCATTTTTGGTGCTGCAGGTGCGCGGACAGAAATGCCTGGTTGCAGTTTGTGCATGGGTAATCAGGCGCGAGTTGCTGATGGTACAACTGTGTTTTCAACTTCAACGCGCAACTTCAACAACCGCATGGGTAATCAGGCGCGAGTTTATCTCGGTTCAGCTGAATTAGCAGCAGTTTGTGCGCTGTTAGGAAGGATTCCCACTGTGCAGGAATATCTGGATATTGTGGCGAATAAAATTCATCCTTTTGCTGATGATTTGTATCAGTATTTAAACTTTGATCAAATTGCCGGTTTTGAGGATGAAGGACGAGTGATTTCGTTGGAAGAGATGCCCAAAATTGAGGATATTTTGGGAATTCCATCTGGTTCGTTGCGTACTCGATAATCAAAGTAGGGTGGGCAATGCCCACCTTTTACTGTCAAATCAACAGGTAACATTCTATGGAATTCTACACATCGGTACTTAGACAAAGTGCAGGTTATTGGGTTGCTTTATGCCTAGAAAATGGACTGGTAGGACAGGGAGTTACCCAAGAAGATGCAATTCGTAAGTTAAAAGATGCTATTGATTCCTTTGAAGCTGTTTATGAAACTGAAAACAATATTTATAAAGCTCCTGTTTCTATAGAGGAATTGCATGAGTTTTGTCATTACGATTAACTAGCAATATATCTATAATTGTTATTTCATGTACCCAGTATAAACACTTATTTTGAAACTGTTGATACTAGATAAATCAAATGATAAATGGGTGGCAGAAATGGCAGCGCGATCGCGATTCGGGGCAGTGGCAAAGCCAATCGCACGGATTGCCCGCCTTTGGGCGATGGCGCAGAGCGCAGCCCCGAAGGGGCATCGCGGCTTTAATATAAGCAGGGCGATCGCACCCTCTTACATAAGCGAAAAACCTAACCCCCCAACCCCCTTCCCTAGTAGGGAAGGGGGAGTTCTTTATTCCCCTCCCCTCTTAGGGGAGGGGTTAGGGGAGAGGTCACACCGAGGTCAGCCATGATAAAACAGACAAATTTATCATGATGCTTACTGAATGAATAACCCCACACAAAAGCAACCCTCTCCACCGAAAAAAGAGGGAACTCGCAATATAGTTATCGGACAAAACATAACCTCTGCAAAACTACAACGTGCCAAAGAACTTCGTCACCAAATGACACCAGAAGAAAAAATTCTTTGGCAACATCTTCGTGCAAATCGTTTGAATGGTTTTCACTTTCGCCGTCAGCAGATTATTGATGGATTTATCGCAGATTTTTACTGTCACGCTGCTGCATTAGTGATAGAACTAGATGGAAAAATTCACGAACAACAAGTTGAATACGATGCAGAACGTGACAAGGTTTTGTCAGCACGGGGACTACGTTTGTTAAGAATTAAAAATGAAGAAGTGAGGCAGGAACTTGATAAAGTTTTGATGCGTATTTACAAAGCGTGTTCTCAAGAGACCTAACCCCCCAACCCCCTTCCCTAGTAGGGAAGGGGGAGTTTTTTATTCCCCTCCCCCTCTTAGGGGAGGGGTTAGGGGAGAGGTCAGCGTATGAGGCAAAAAACCTCACCCCTGCATCACAGCATCCAACAACTTACCTGCGCCAAACCGGACTGGATCGGTACAAGGTAGACCAGTTTCAGCCTCGGTTTGGGCGATCGCATCCAATGCCTGTGATTCATCCAGATGACCCGTGTTAAGAGCGATACCTACCACAGGTACAAGTCCAAAGGCACCACCTGCACTGGCGACCATTTCGTAAAGCCTTACCACTTCTGCCAAGGGCGGAATTGAAACACCAACATTCCTGACTTCAGTTTGTCCGGCACGATGTACCAGTATCAACTGTGTTGGTTGCGAACCACGTATCAACGGTAACGTTGCTGTGGAACCGGGGTGCAGCAGCGAACCTTGTCCTTCAATGTGCAGAATGTCGTAATTTTTACCATAACGCATGACCATTTGTTCCACAGCACCGGCGGCAAAGTCTACCCGCACGGCATCCAATGGCACACCATCCCCTTCTAACATCAAACCAGTTTGACCTGTGGCAAGGAACTTAGTATGCCAACCTCGCAGCCGTGACGCCCAATGTAACTCTAGGCTAGTTGACATTTTGCCAACTGCCATATCAGTACCCACAGTCAAAACCCGCCGACAGGGAAGAGTGCGTGCCATACCGCTAGCAACACCTATATTCGATGGTTCTTTGCGCACATCCCAAATAACTTGCCCAGGTTTCAGCAGTGTCTTTAACTCTGGTATGGTTGCTAGAGGTGTGTGCAAGCCGTTCACCACCGACATCCCAGCTTTGACAGCGTCCTTGAGTTCATGCCAATAATCATCTGGCAAAGCGCCGCCTTTGGGAGCAATGCCAATAACTAAAACTTCCGGTTTGTACTCCAGTGCTGCTGCAACCGATGAGACTATCGGCACATCACGCTTGATACCTGTTAATTCGGTCAAGGATTTGCCCGCACACTCGCGGTCAATCGCTGCTACGATTGGGGCTTCAGCATAGCGTAAAATTGACAGCCCGGTTTTGCCGTGAGGTCCCTTGATTCCCTCATGCAATAGGATAGCGATCCGTTGATTAAGCGCCAGACGCACTGCGTTGTACCCCCAATCCTGGTAAATCGTTTGGTAAAATTCTCCCGTCCTGTACAAATGCACCTATAAAAGGGTCATCTATTAAATTCAGGTGACTATCCAAATCGAGATAGTCAGCTAATGGTGCAAGTTGTGAGAAGGCTGTATTGGCTAGCGTACTGTCGGAATAGCAACCGAACATCACTTGTAACTTATGTGACCGCGCTGTATGTACCATCCGCATTGCTTCGGTTAAGCCCCCTGATTTCATGAGTTTGATATTAATTCCATCCACACAGTTTGCCAATTTGGGAATATCGGAGCTATTGAAGCAACTTTCATCGACAAAAATAGGTAGAGGAATTCGCTTCTTCAGTTCCAATAAATTTTCTTCCTGCCCTCTTGGCAGTGGCTGCTCTACATACTTTACACCTATATCGGCAAGCCAATTGCACATAAGTACTGCATCTTTCAAACTCCAACCCCCGTTTGCATCAACGTACAACTCTAACGCTGGTGCTTCTTCTCGCACTGCCATTAACATTTTCTGATCTGCGGCAATGCCATCCGGACTACCCAACTTTACCTTCAAAACACGGACATCAGTAAATTGCAACCAATCCCGCGCCCTAGCCCTAGCCCCTTCTGGCGAATTGATACCAATCGTTACTGAAGTTGGTACTATGGCGTTGCGATCCAGTCCCCACATCTGCCACAGAGGTAACCCCACACGCTTTCCCAACCAGTCATGCATAGCTACATCCAGCGCCGCCCTTACAGATGAGGGAACAAGCGCTTTTGTTAACACTTGCTCAATTTCCTGCCGTTGTAATGGGCTGAATGCTTGCAAAGAAGGTGCGACTTGCAGCAAAGCATCTTTTATGCTCTCAGTTGATTGCGGACGGGTACCCACAGTAAATGGCGATGCTTCCCCCCAGCCTTCAATCCCATCGTGCGAAATCCTTACCCATACATTCGTCGTTTGTGCCGTTGTGCCGCGACTGATGGTCAAAGGAAAGCGCTTGTTTACGGTAAATATTTCTACTTGTATTTGCATGGTTATGCATGATATTACGGTAACTTCGCGTTCTTTTTGACATCAAAGCTTAGTTCAGTTTTTTACCCACATTGAGTCTCTGTTATACTTTTTTACAATTCTAAATTTTTCCTATTACCTTTTTACATATTTTGGTATCCACTTTCTCCATGACAAACTTACAAAAATGGAAGCTTTTGCGCTCCAAAATGGTCTTGAATCATGCCTGGTGCCAAGTCAGACAAGATGAAATACAATTACCGAATGGTAGAATTATAGATGATTATTTTGTAAATATTAGACCAGAGATTGCAGTAATATTACCTATTACCAGCAGCAGAGAGATTGTTTTTGTACGCCAATATAGATATGCGGTAGATGAATTTCTCTTAGAACTCCCTGCCGGCAGATTCAACCCTGCACAAGAGACTGCGGAAGCCGCAGCTGTGCGAGAAATGCAAGAAGAAACTGGTTATATTGCACAACAAGTCACAAAAATTGCAACGCTATATGACAACCCTCCCAAAGATACAAATAAAATACATTTATTTTTAGCAGAAAATGTGATAAAGTCCGGAGAACAAAAGCTAGATATTACAGAAGAGATAGAAGTTCTCCTTATTCCTGTGGAATCAGTTAGGGATAAAATCCTTCAAGGAGAAATTTGTGTAGCGGGAAGCGTTGCGGCTATTTGCTTGGGGTTGAATTTTCTGTAGCAGTTCTCAGTTGGGTGCAATATAGTAACAATAGTGCGTAAACTACCCATTACTACACAAGCCCCCTCCCATAAGTTAGGCACTAAAACTTGGTTAATATAAGTTAATAATGCATTTTTATCATTTCCACCCTTAAAACTGGAGTTTAGACTATGAGCAGGCGATCGCCCTTTAGCGGCTCCCGTTGACAGCATTGCCTTTGGCGGCTTCGTGCATGAGCATCCCCTACAGCTAATTACTGTGAGTCATGTTGAGCGATCGCCATGCAGGACGGGTACTCCCCGCGATCGCCTGAACATGATTTCTCCGCGCCATCGTGCAATCACCCTTTAGGCGGCTTCTGGAGGAGCATCGCTCCGGAGGCGGTCAGTTTGTGACATCGCCTTTGGCAAATCCGTGTATAAGCATCGCTTACAGTTTACTACAACTTGTAGAATGCGATGCCTCAGAGAGGGACGTGCGCTTTGGATTCAGTACACATCATCATGAGAACCCAAAGTTAACAACAAAATCTCTTCTTCTCCTGAATCTGAGTTATTAACAAACTGAAATAAGATACGATTGCTATAGTCAATAGAACACGACCATATACCCTCTAAATCACCTTTCAGTTTGTGACTGTGTAAACTGGGATAAAAAGGATCTTCAGCTAGTTTTTGTAGTGTTTCTTCAACTTGAGAACGTAATTGTGGATTTTGACGTACTAAACGTTTAAAAGCCCGAACAAATGCAGAACTCCAAACTAAATTCTTCAATCGTCTAACTCCGCCATCAAATCTGCAACAGAACCTCGCCGCACATTTCCCTGTTCATAATCATATTGTGCTTGTGCAACTTCCTTTAACAACTCATTTCGTCTATGTTGATTGAGGCGTTTGGTAATAATATCTATCAGCAAAATCTGAGCATCTATATCTAATGCTTCTACAGCTTCAATGACTTTTTGAAATGTAGATGTTTTTTCTATCATGCTGGTCATTAATTGAGGATAAGTCTAATTTAACAAAGTTACTCACCGCACAAAGGAGTAACAAAAACAAAACTGACCTCTCAAAAAGGGCGATCGCCCTTTGCGCGGCTCCTCCGGAGCATCGCTCCTTGGCGGGCGCTGTGTACCTTCATGCAAAGCAACCGCATTCTCTGAGGTATCGCATTTATCTATTGACAAGCAAATCTGATGCATAAGACAATCGCTAAGGCTTTACTGATATTCTGCATCTGCTCATCTGACACAATTCCCAGTTGGCGAACTAATCTCTGCTGCGAGATTGAACGTACTTGAAATGTATCCGCAGCAGAAGGCTTACTTAAACCATTTTCAGCGCTGGGTTCTAATCGAACCATCCACACCACTCCAGTAAAAGCATCATTCCATCCAGTAATTGGTACAATAACTTTCAGCCGTAAACTGCCAATTTCATCATTGTTAACAATAATTGCCGGGCGGGTTTTGCCAATTTCGTCTTCAATAGTGGGGTCAGAATTAAAAAGCCAATTTAACCTCTACGCATAATCTTCATATTCATAGAAGTCTTGTGTATCCTGATCAGCGAAAATGACTAACTCACTTCCTTGTTCGTAAAAAGAACGCATGACTTCAGCAGCTTCAGCTAAACTCAGTTCTTTTTGAAGAGGAACTTTCGATTTTGTAGTGATTTCTTCACGAATTAACTTTGATGCGATTTCAATCACTTCCAAACCTTCTTCAGTCGTCATCTTTTTCAGTGCTTCTAAGACTTCTGCTTTGGTCATAACTCATCTTACTCATCTATAGGATTAGATACGATTTGTTGCGAACCATGTATGACAGCAAGAATATCAATTTGTTCTGATTTGATGTAGTAAATAATTCGATATGAACCTTCAATAACTTCTCGAATTTGCTCTGTTTGAAGTTCTGGTACAATTCGACCTGATAGAGGAAAATTTGCAAATTGCAAAAGAACGTCTGGTTATAGTATCAACCACTCTAGCCGCATACTGAGGAGAGTTTTGAGCGATATAAGTATAAATCCCCGTGCTTATTTTCTACAGCTGTTTCAGTCCAATAAACTTTCACTCTGGCAGTCCAAATTTTTTCCGTACATCTTGTACGGAGGTTACTTTACCAGTTTTGCTATCAGCTAATCCAGCCTCAACAACTTGTCGGACGTAAATTTGGTACATTAAATCATCCCATGTCGAATTTGCTGGTAATCTCTCAATTAATTTACGAGCCTCTTCCTTAATGTTGGCATTTTCCATTTGCTGTTAACCAAATATTTTTTTCGCATTCATTTGAATATATTGTAGAAGCAAAATCTGCGTCGATGGGTTGTGTGTGGGATATCCGAAAGGGTAAATGTTAAGCGATTGCCTCCGGCAGTGCGCTCCGCGCAATCGCCTTTGGCGGCTTTGTGCATGAGCGATCGCCTACAGCTAACTAGTGTAAGTGTGTTAAGCGATCGCCCTTCGGCGGATACCTTTGCAAGCATTGCCTGAACGTGATTCCTATGTGCGATCACCAAAAATGATTCCTCCATGCGATCGCCAAGGGCGGGGCTTTGCCCATCGCCCTTGGCGTTACCCCACCCCGGTTTTGTCTAACGCCAAAACCTCCCCTCCCCTTAGCAAGGGGAGGGGATTAAGGGGTGGGGTCAAATCAACGTGGAATAAACCTTTGAACGTGATTGTTGACACCTATGGGTGGAGTCACCCCACTAGCCCCTCGCCCGACACACCCACAACTTCTCCCGCGCCTCTGGATGGGTGACAAAATAATCTTGCAGCCAGTCGCAACCCCGCGCCAGCAACTCATCCAACCCGCTAACCCGCCACACCTTGGCTGTGCGGTCAAAAGATGCAGTCACAATGCGTTGACCATCCGGGCTAAATGCTGCACTTCTGACCCAGTTCTGATGCCCTTTGAGGTCAGCAAGCAGCTTACCATTTGTATCCCACACCTTGGCTGTGCGGTCAAAAGATGCTGTCACAATGCGTTGACCATCCGGGCTAAATGCTGCACTCATGACATAGTTCTGATGCCCTTTGAGGTCAGCAAGCAGCTTACCATTTGTATCCCACACCTTGG
>NZ_CAWUDP010000172.1:0-11896 GCF_963920835.1 Scytonema sp. PCC 10023 | reverse complement strand
GATTTTGGTGGCAATTTTTTACGATCGCTCTCCTACCCCTCTGAACGGTTACGTTTTGTGCTCCTTGGAAAAACTGAGCATCAGCTCTTTGTGATAAGGCATTGATTAGGAAAAAACTTCCAAATAAAGCAAATAAACCACTCGGAAATTTATAGCGACGATTAAACCTTGAAATCCATTTGAATACCAGTTCAAATTCAGAACGCCATAGAAGCGCACCAGAACCGAAAACACAGAAACCAAAGGTTGCAACATTCGCTAAGTTGGCATTTAATTTTATGTCCAGCAACATTACGGCTGTTGCTCCAATTATTAAAGGATATATGCCCGTTAGAAAATGTTTCTGGCCGGTTCTAGAACGAAAATACCGCCACTCATTAACTTCAGGGCTTTTCGAGAAAACTTCCCTGATTTTCATGCCTCAATCACCTAATTTTCAATATTTGACTCATCCATTACTACTTGATAACGAACATATTAGATAAACGGCTATCTCTCAAGAGCAAGATAAAAATTTGTTTATGACTAAAGGATGATTATTAATCTTTAATAAAAAATTGAAGTGCCTAGAATATACCTACGTATTTTTACTATGAAAACAGAACGCAGAACTGATTCGTAAGAATGCAGAACGTAATTAGGCGGGGATTTAAACCCTCGCCTAATTGTTGACCACCAAATTTTCAATTTTGCTGAGGAACTTTACCCTCTGACTACTTCGCACACAGTTGTACAAGTCCCATAAATCTTGCTGAATTCTGACAACTGTGTTCTGCGTTCTTTTTTGTTAAAACTTACAGCACATTGCAAGTAAATGAAGTACAGCGCTCTTGTCTAAAAGCCAGACAAAAAGCCCTTTTTACTTCTGTAAGCGCAGCGGGCAAGGGAGGGCATATTCTGACTTCTAACTCCTGAATACTGCTGTATACAGTTGTTTTTTAAAAGACACAGAGATTTGATATCAAACTAAAGTAAGATAAAAATCAAAATTCAGACTAAAAAGTTACACTAAAAACCAAAACCATCAAGTACCAATTTTAATGGTATTTAGCTTCGTGCAATTGTGCTGGAAATGATTCAATATCTAAAATTTCGTCAAGTGTGAAATTTATATTTTTGATTTTCTTGTTACTAAATTTGAGTGGTACTAAAAAGCTACAATAGTCTTTAATAAATCAATTAGTGTATACTTTTAAAGCCTATTTATCTGATAACCGCAAATGTAACTAGCTCATGCTCGCTTAGCTAAAAACGTTACACTTGTAGAAATTATCTCCGCAATATCTACTGGATCAAGTAAATAAATCTTTGCCAGAACCTCTTTCTTAATCGTCTCAGAAGCCAAAATTTTGCTGCTTTTTACTTTCTCCACTGGTTTTCTCTCCAAACCTTGACGGTATGCTGATAAAGAAATTTCCCCATCCAAATAAAGTTGTAACGTTCTACTGTCGCCACCGCTTAGCTTTGCCAATTGCCGAAAGTTTTTGGAGTCAGTTTCAGGAATAGTTTTACCCTTCAACCACCGATACACAGTTGAGAAATCTACACCAATACCTTCGGCTAAAGTAGTTTGAGTCCAGCCGTCTTTTAGTAGCTGCTCAATTAATTGAGTCAGCCGCTCTTGGCGTCCCTGCATGGTAGAAGACCCGGAATCATCATTCATCAAAGTTACTTTATGGGTCATACTTACGTGAACTACTTTAGTCTTTAATTCCATTGTGTCTTAACCTTCGCCAAAAAGTACGGTTAGGGTCTGACGCTGTGGAGTTTAATAGTTGGTCATATAGTACTACTTTATAACCAAAACTCTTACATTTACAAGGGTTTGAGGAACTTATCACAAAAAGCTATTACCGAAGAAAGGCAGAGGGCAGAGGGCAGAGGGCAGAAGGAAAGAAGGTAAGCTTTGATACAAAAATAAGTCCTCTGTTCTCTGCCATAAGGTTTAAAGCCCCTGAATTTATTTATGGAGAAAAATAAACGCGTAGCAACTTTATTAAATCCCCCGAATTCATTCGTGGGGACGCCTTCTGCCTTCTGCCTTCGTACTTCTGCCTTCTTAACATAGATGTTTTAAATTTTAGTATAAAAAATTACATTACTAGATTATTAATATTTTTTAAGCACTGATGCCATCAGTATTGCATTGTGCAAGGCTTAATATTGCATACTGCAAATATGGTTGGTGTGTACAAAAGCATCAGTCAAAAATGGAGCATTTAGGTAACCTTCATACGATAAAAAACTTTCAACCTTGTACAGGGAGAAAACATATCAATGTCATCCTCTAACTCCACTGTTGATTTGGATACACTTAACCTTACTCTCACTTACGACAGTAAGGAAGTAGAGTTAAATAAGGACTGTCAGCAAAACAAGGCTAATGGTCAAAGCCTGTCGAGCGTAGAAAATACCCTCAGCGAGGCTGAGGCACAAGAACTAAGGAAGTTGGAAGCTACAGTTGAACGTTGTTTAAAAGCTTTTTGGCAGATAGGACAAGCTCTAAGAGGGATTCGAGATAAACATCTGTATCGACAACAGTACAAAACTTTTGAAGAATACTGTATCACTCGCTGGGAAATGTCTCGGCGTTCGGCTTATCAATTAATTGAGGCAGCCTCGGTTTATGAAAATGTGCGCCATGGCGCACAAATTCTTCCCGCCAATGAGCGCCAAGCTCGTCCTCTCGTGGCACTCTCTCCCGAACAACAACGAGAAGCATGGGCTAAAGCGGTTTCTACAGCTCCAAGTGGCAAAGTCACAGCTGTTCACGTTACCCAAGTTGCAAGAGAATATCAAAGAGCAAGTGTACCGACCACACCCAGGAAACAGAAAACTCTCGAGCCACAAAACCAATCACCTAACAACTCTATACCGTCAACTCTTCGTAGCTGCTGGAATTGCTCTCATTGCAGCCGAGAGTTCCTAGATGATCCCCAAAGCTTTTATTGCTACCAGTTGGGTAAATTGAGCTTCATTGAAAAGGACGGTCATGAACGAGGAGCCAAATGCGAATTCTGGACTTATCGAGGACGAGAGTCAGATGAAATCAAAAAGGCTCGGCTACCATTAAGAGAAACCTTTACCCTAACTCTACAGCTTCCCGCCCACTTGTTACCGCTGATACAAGACGCTGCCAAAGATTCTGGTTTGGTTGTAGTAGACTGGGTAGCAAAGCTTTTGGAAGAGACTGTTTCCAGAAGGAACACAGCCCAAAGTACGCAGATTTATCAGGATTTTGTTGAGATTTCCGCGTCAGAAGTTGTTTAATTTCAAAGAACTGTTGAAGAAGGAACTATTACTGGAGAAAGGTCAATGGTTATTATCTCTCTTAGCTGTACCACAAAGCAGGGGCTTACCGTAAAGGTAGGGCGGCTTTAAGGGAGAGTAGGCTCGGCATTTCCGTAGATATGCGGAGCGCGACTTCTGGATGAGTCAGGTATTCGATTAGTTAAGCACAGGGGTTGTCGTTGCACGAGCTTTGCACTTACCGCCATGTAGCGGCACAAATTTTGTTGTCTGCTTTTTCTCTGACAAATTATATTGTTCTGGCTACGTCTTTAAGCAAACAAGAATTCTTACATAACATCCAGTTGAGTGTTTCGCATTCTGGGGGAGGACAGTCTTGATGCCAGTAGCAAAAGATAATAAGGGGTATACCAGCCCTGAATTACCATGCTGCCAACTGGTGATTACTGGGTTAGACGTCAATGTCCCGCAGGCAACAATAGCCAATAAGCGGCTCAGGAAAACCAAAAACCTTCCTTTCACAGAACCACCACTCTTTGCAAAGAAAAACTACGAGATGATGGCAACAGGTGCACCAATTGTCAGTGCCACTCAAGCGTACCTTAAGCATCCAGACTGGAGTGAGTACGGTAATGGCAGTCTTTACCTCCAAAAACCATTCGGGAAGGGTCGTTATATTGAGTTTTACATACTTCACAAACAGGAGCATCAACCGCAATACCTCTCAGACTGCGCTGAACATAAAATCCTTGAGCAATATGGTGTGATGGCAGCAAGACTCCATGCTGTGTTTGCCACGTATGCTGCTGGGCAAGCGGAACCTTGGAAACAGTCGTTTATTCTGCGTGGTTCGGAACTCATCAAAACACTGAAGGTATACAAAAGCAAAAAGCTGACGAAATCACAAAGACTGAAAGCCATAGCAGATTTGGCTTTGGTTGTTGGGACTCTTGGTGCAGTCATCTACTGGTACGAAGGAGAGTTGAACCTTTGTATCAAAGAGCGCTGTCTACTTTGGATGCTAAGCGTGCAGGAATACAGTCAGCCAAATCTATTTGGAGACCCAGACGAACTTTGCGAAGTTATAATCCGGGTGCAACCAGGTCTTTGGACTTACAACTTCCTCAATTACCAAGGTGAGCAATCAAAAACTGCTTTGTATCAGTACGGGTTTATCCCAAAGCAAGTCTTTGAGATAGATCCACATCGCCAGAAACTTGCCACTAGCTTGGCGCTGTACATTATCCAGAATAGTCGCACTCACAAGAGTGGTACGTACACGATTCATAGTTTACTGAGTGACATTTTGCCATCCTCTCAAATTGAACAGGCAGTTAATGACTATCGGTATGGTTGGAGACTTAAAGAAACGCTAGAAGAGGCATTACTGATTTTAAAAGACAAAGTTGATATAAAAATTGAGTTTGATGATGAAACTTACCCAATGTGGCTCAGACCTTTGTGGGCAATGCCAGATAAACTAAGTTGCCTACCCGTTAAGGAGAGAAATCAACACCTACTGGGAACTAAGCGATTGCCAGATAATTACATCCAAAACTTTTTATTTCCAGCAAAGTTGATATTTAAACTTCCATCTCCAATTCAAAGACGTCTAAATCAATTCAAGCCTGGGAAAACAAACCCACATGATGGCAATCCTCAACACCAGAAAAACGATCCCGGTATTCCTACCTCAACTAGCACTCCTGAACTAGCGGAAACGTCTTCCCAGGCAAACACTACTCCACAAATCATTGAGTTGGCTAGAACTGGTGAGCTTACGGGGACAATTGTACGACAGTTGAGAACAGCCAAGCGTATAAGTCAAAGGCAGGTTGCTAGTGCCATTGGTATGAGTCAAAGTTGGCTACGAAATATCGAAACTGAGGGTAGAGACAAGCCGATTCCACAGAAATATGCGGTCAAACTGAAGGAAGTCTTGGGTATTGTTAGCTAGCGGTTTTCGGTTGCGCTCACACACAGTACTCAGCATAAGTATTTTTGCTTTCTTGAGTACTCAAGTATGGCTAATTAACGCCCCCTCATGTGATAGTTAACGCCCCCTCGTGTGATAGTTAACGCCCCCTCGTGTGATAATTAATTTCTTAA
This sequence comes from Scytonema sp. PCC 10023, assembly GCF_963920835.1. Classification (NCBI taxonomy): domain Bacteria; kingdom Bacillati; phylum Cyanobacteriota; class Cyanophyceae; order Nostocales; family Scytonemataceae; genus Scytonema; species Scytonema sp. PCC 10023. Next base: position 6,538 of record NZ_CAWUDP010000172.1, on the reverse strand, counting down.
AACGCTTACACCGTAAGAGTTTTAGTTTTGAGTACTCATCTAATCGCATAAAATTGAGTACTCAAACAGGACGCTATTATAAATGACGCACATAAATTTCGCCAACTGGAGCAACAAAGCTCCGCCTCTGCGTCATGAAACGTCAATACACTTCCAAGCGCCATCTCTGTCCCATCTGTAGTAACCATCACGGCTGTGCTACGCGTTCCGACGGTTTAATTGAGTGCCTACGGAGTTTTAGTCAACAGGACGCACCCGCTGGCTATCGCTTCATCAAGCTATTGGGTAACGACATGGGCGGTCTGTTTGTGGAGGAGGACAGCAGTAACCACCAACAGGAAGAACCTCTGTACTCTCAACAGCAGCGGTATTCTCTTAGTAGTAAAGCCAAAAAGCGTTTGAGTGTAGAGGGACGCGTAGATGCCCAGCGGCTTGTCGCCCAACGACATCGCCAATTCCAGTTGCTGTTGCAAACAACTGTGACAAAGCTGAGTACTCAACACTCCTCACACCTACAGCAAAAAAGGCAATTGAGTACTGACGAAATTAACTGGCTTGAGGCATTAGGTTGGTTCAGAACTTGGGAACCAGGTGTTTATGCCCCTATTGGGATAACCACTAATCTCCCTGGCATATCTCCTGTTGGTAAACTTCTAGGAAGAGAGGGGATAGCTGTAGCAGCCCTTGACCCCGATTTTCAGATCACAGGCTTCCAAATTGCTACTTTGCGTACTAGCCCCAAATACATTTGGCTGAGTGGTAGCAATCAAGGGGGAATTGGACCACAATTACCAAATGGAGAACTGCCACTATTTTGCTGGAAACACCCTGATGCCAAAAAGGTGAAAGTGGTGATTCTCTGCGAAGGAGCACTCAAGTCACTACTGACAGCTGTATTGCTATGGCGTTCTGGGCAAACTGATATCACCGTCATCGGTACAGCAAGTGCTGCTCGATATGGTAAGAAAACCCTGAAAGATTATCTTAAACGATTACGCCCTAAAGAAATTCGACTTATGCCGGATGCGGGGGCAATACTCAATCCCCATATTGCATTAGCTAATCAGGTAACCCTACAACGCTGCCTTCTATGGAAATATCGATTGAGTGTGGGTGATTGGGGACAACTGGAGACCAAACAACATTTGGATATCGACGAATTGCTAGGAGCTAATCGTCAAAATGAAATTAAACTGATTACCAGTGCAGCTTACCTCAAGAGCTGCCACATTCATCACCAAATCAGAAAGCTACTCAAACACAGTGCATTCCATCAAGTAGAAGACAAGCTGATTGAGTTGCGACCCCTAGGAGACTCCACAGACAATCTGGATTTAATTCGCCAGTATGCAACAGGTATTGAGTACTGCCGCAAAGGTGGATATCGGGTAGTCGTAGCCTGGAACAATGCAATTATCACACCAGAAGATTTCTTTGCCCTGTGTCCGGAAACAATCCAGAAAGCTTTTGCTGACGTAGATAGAGAGTGGGGAATGCTCTATAAACTTAAGCTGTGGTTCCGGCGGATGGTAGAGCGATATCGACCCAAGAATGGTTTTGGCAGACAAAATCCCATACCACAAACAGTTGAGAAAAGTTTGGATTCGGGAGAAAATGTCAATACAATTGAGTATAAACCAGGTAAATTACCCAGATGGGGTGACTTTGAAGGTCCACCTAGAATTGTGTTTAAAAAAGGGCAGCGGTTGCAAGTTTACTCTGAAGCGATCGCCGCTGGGTGGAAACACATTTTAGACAACAGTTCTACTGGGACATTCAAAAGCCATGATGCAGGGATTGCTCAACCTAAGGCTTTTGGAGTAGACAAGCTGTGGTACTTTACATCTCATGCCAGAAATGTGACTACAGAAACTGTTGAGCGCAATTACAATTATCTGGACGTTCGTAATTCGGGGATGGTATGGGATTATACCCCAAACGGCAAAGCATATTTGAGATGGCCCAAAAATGGAGAAACCCCTGACACAAGCGGTAACTGCTCACGCAGTTCTGTCTTTGCAGCGTTGCGTCAGAAAAATATCTCGATAAATGAAGGTATAGAAAATCCCGTTTGCAAGACTTGTCAAAAACTAGAAGCGTGTCGTTCCTCTTGTGGACCAGGGTTTGGATACCGATACAAGCGACGGGAGACTTTGAAAAACGATCGCATTCTTGCACATCCTGACAGCGCACCAGATACTAAGAACTATGACTGGTTCAATTGTGTCAACTTTTGGGATGAAGCGATGCGGACAGTGCAGCCAATTAGTTCCATTGTCGTACGCGCCACAGACCTTGACCAAGTGATGGCACAGCTGACTATCTACTATCCGGAAATCAACATTCAATTACAATCGGTGTGGAGGGTTCTGCGCCAGTGCTTGACAGGAGAAATCAAGCAACCTCACCACGGGTGGAATGATGTGGCACTGAGAGATATGCTTGGCGTACCACCGGGTAATTTGGATGAAATCATTGCCTTAGTAATGGAGATTCTACATCCCAACCTAGAATCGCTACTCGATACGACTTGGGAGTATGGGGTAAACCTTGTAAACCTTAATGATTTGCCAGGGAAACGAAGAAAACGTTTTGGCTCCCAAAACCTTGAGGTGACACAAAAAATTCAGCACGATATTATTCTCAATTGGTTTGTGCCATTTCTGCAAGTCTGGGGACGACGAATTAAAGGTGCTTTGCGTCTAGACCAAGGTCAGCTTCTAGTGACCACCCGTTCCGAACGACACGCATTGATAGCACGAGCATCTTTGTGCAACATTTACCTGGATGCCACAGCGACCCCTAAGTATTTGTCTTGGTGGATGGATATTGACGAAAAAGACATTCTAACTATTGAGCAAGAGGTATCTTTTAGTAAGAATCTGAAAATCATTCAAGTAACAGGACTAGGACAAGTTTCCAAAAATCGCAGTTCTCATTGCCAAAATAGAGTAGAAGCACTCCGACACGAGTTTAACCTACGTCACCCCGACATCAAATTCATTGATTTTGTGAAGTTTTGTACTGACGGTGATGGAGGGTGGTTCAGGGATAGTCGGGGGTCAAACGATTTCCAAAATGTGACTGCCTTAGCCACTTTTGGCATTCCCTACCAGAACATCGGTTCCCTAGAGGTGCTTTACTTAACATTGGGCGATAGTAATTCTAATTCAAAGGGGACTGTACATGAAGAATTCCAGGACTTCGTGGATTGGGCAACACAGGGAGAAATTAAACAAGCCATTGGACGGTTGCGAGCGCACAACCGCCTCAAACAACAACTTTACTTCTATTTCTGTGCCGATTATGACCTAAGCTTTTTGGAACAGGAACTAGAGTGCATTAATGCTGGTGATATCACTATTGAAGCGGGTTCACTAGATGAGAAATCTTGGTGGGAAGTCAAGCAGACTGTTAAAGAACTTTGGGAACAAGGACAGAAAATTACCCAGTCAGCTGTAGAGGCAGTTTCTGGAATTAGCCAAGGTTACATCTCTAAGCTAGCAACTGAATTTGGTGGGAGTTGGAAACAGTGGCTAAAAATATTCCTATCGTTCTTAAATGCGAATTATAGTAATAGGAATAATTTGGAACATGAGTTGTGTCAGCTACAACAAGAAACTCATTTGATTAAACGCAATATGATACTGTCCTTGGCACAGTACGAATCAAATACTAAGTTGTTATCAGAAATATTTTCTTGGCACAAGCATTTCAACCATCAGTACTGGGAGCATACTATAGAAGCAACTCCTGTGAAAGTGCAAGCGAAAATTATGGCTGCTTTGCTTTCAATATTACCAAAACCGTGGCACCAAGAGTTTTTACACCTTTCGTTAAACGAATGCCTGTTGTAACTATCCAACGTGGCCAAAATGGGTCATGTCCGGGTAAAACTCTTTGCAGTTCTTGATGGATTTGTGTCTGGTTTCTCAAGTTTTCTGGAAAAGCATTCATATCATCATCGCGCATCCATGCTTCTGCTGCTGGCAATTTCTGCTTCTTTGGAACGAGCTTGTTTGAGTCCAAAAATTTCTGATGTTAACCATCCAACTGTATCTCCCTGTTTAGACCAAGGTATCTCATCAAGCCTCATATAACCCTTGAGATGGCGTTAACTTTTGGTCAGGTTATGGTTCACAGTTTGGTCATTTCACCCATTCATCATTAGCACCTCGCCCTTTACCCAAAATCCGCAATTTGCGCTCATGGGGGTCAAAATCCTTCACACAAAGCTGGCTTGTCTCATTGCGGCGCAACGCATTCTCCCACAACAGCCGCAGTAGCGCATAATCCCTCTTGCCTCTTACTGTTGAGCGATCGCATTGCTGGATGACACTGTCGATGGTAGATGCATCCACCCCAGAAGTATCCCGATAAACCCTAACTTTCTCCAGTTCCACACCTTCCAAGGAATAAACGCACACACCCAGCTTGCGTGCAAACTTCACAAGTGACTTGATGGCACTGAGGCGGCGATTAACCGTTGCTTCCTTCAACCCCTGCGCCAATAGCTTTGCCTTATACTTTAAAACCACCGCCACCGCCCGCTTTTCGGTCAGGTGCAAAAACTCCAGCACGCTGTCAGTATTTGGCTCCTCCCCCGTCATCGCCACAAAAAATTTTCGCAAATCCTTCTGGTATTCTCTCCGCGTGCTGGATGCGCGGATATTGGCGAGCATCAAAGCAATCACATCCTGCTCATCCTCTGTTGGCGCAAAATACCGCTCAATCGGGGCTCTTAGAGATTTTTTTAATACCTCCACCGCCGAGTCAATAGGAGTGTCATCATTCCCTGTCGGGAATGCACGCTCTTCTGGATGTGATGTGTCAGACATAGCATTGAGCGCGAAAATGGCACTTTTCGATATCACATCTATTCTCCCCCAATTTCCCCTCTCCTACTCACTTTGAACCGATAAATTTGCAATTACATGTCTTCTACACAAATGTAGTTTAATATACGCGCTTTTTGAGACACCACAGAGGATGGGAGCAACTGGGTTCATATTGGGCGGCGGAGCGCGAAGTGCCGGGTGCGGGCTGCTTCCATCTTCGGTACCCACGACAATCCTTGTAGCCCGTACCCATCTGTGAGAGGTTAAGATAATTGCATTTTTGTCAATCAGTTAAAATACTTAAAATAGCTTGATTGAAAATGATAATAATGTGTGGGAGAGAGGGGAGGCGAGCGTCGCTCGCCTCCCCTCTCTATTATGTGCAAGATGCCTCAAATTATAGTTTTGACTGATGTATTGGAGTTTTGGTTTGGAAATTTCACGAAATAGTGCGAATTCGCTAGCTGGCTCAAACGCTTACTCCACAATCGATTTCACTTTATGCGCGAATTCTGTCGTCTCAAACCCTTATAACTTCGTTGTTCAAATTTCATCTTATGCGCGAACCCACAACCGACAAATTTGTGGCAGAGCGGTGGCTACCATAAACGCGGTAAACTATTCTGTACTAGGGTATATATGTGGTGTATACATGGCTAACGTGGAACGCGAATCGATTAATTTCAAACTCCCCAAATGTCACTGTAAGGATAAGTTGAGCAACTTGCTCACTTTATGGTTTCAAAGAGACTTGCTTAACTTATGCTTACAAAGCCAATGCTTCCAATCGCTCAATAGATAATCCTTGAACTCGCTTGGTATTGGATGCATTTTTTACAGTGTTGATGGACGCGCTTCGGGTAATGTGATAGATGTTGGATGCAATAGAGAGGATGTGTCACTACCAGCAATTCTCATTCACCCCTTTAAGTTGCGCTTACTTCGTGGTACAGACCATCTTTATCGTTGAACTGCCATCCACGTTTAATACTGTCTTTGTCTCTTGTCCAAGATTCAAACTCTTTGGGACTCAGGGTTGTACGTTTTTCAGTTAATGTTGCTACAGTAGTATTAAGTCTGAGAGCTAGTTTATTCTCATCAAGGGGTTGGAGTTGTAGCGGTCGGGAACTAAATTGATAGGGGTAGCCCGATTTGCGGGATTTTGATGAATTGACGCTATATTGAAGTTGCGTTATCACCCCTTCAAATTGAGCGAGTCGAGTACTTATAGCTTCGAGTTTATTCTCCAATACAGTTAACCTACTTTCTTGATGGGGGTTGGTGCTAGTTAGATTAATGCTTTGTTTGAGAAGCCAAAATTCTTCTTCAAGTTGGTATAAACGAACTTCGACACTAGCCTCCACACCAGGTACACCCCCCAAAATATGGTGCAACCCTTGAATTACCAAATCAGTGGCGGTAGTGTTGCGTTGTTCTGCTGCGGCTCTCAGTGCGTCACATAAGGATTTTGGTAATTTGAAGTTGATAGACTCGCGCTCTATTTTCACCATATCTACACTGATGGAGATACAACCGTATAGATATTTTAGAGCGAGAAAGGCACAGCTTACTGATATTTCACATTAAAGTACTGTAAGCATAAGAAAAGCGCAAGTTGCTTACTTTATGCTTTCTGCTTGAATAAACTAGTAGAATATAATCGCTAAAAACCGTATAAAATGACAAGGAGTGCTGACCAC
>NZ_CAWUDP010000171.1:0-11921 GCF_963920835.1 Scytonema sp. PCC 10023 | reverse complement strand
CACTTCATGATATATCTGGTAAAGTTTTTTGCTGACAGCTTTACGAAACTGCTCACTTCTGCCTAAACATAGTTCAATTTGGCGAACACCTTCTAGGTATCGGTCTTGGTTATCAGCTTGAAAAAATTCATGTAACCGACTTGGTTCTATTTCCAAATTTTTGCTAATGTCATCAATAAACTTTTTCCACTCGCTAGCATTGACACCTGGTAAAGCATTAGTAGCAGGTGAATTCAGCCATTGTGCTAATAGTTGGCGTAACCGCATTTCTTGCTCCTTTGGCAGGCTGGATGCAATTGGTACTTCAATTGGATCGTAGAGTGTCACAGTAGAATTAGATGTACCCAAATCTATAGCTAACCAACCAGGAAATGCTTCTAACATATTACAAATATTCTATTATTTTTTAATATACATTTGCTAAACTAGCAACCTCAGGAGTAGGAATGGAGGCAATTTGCGAGAGAATAGGTGAGACAGAATCAGCTTCCTTAATTTCTTGTTTTTCGCCTACAATGTATCTGAGCAATGCCTCTTCTCTTAGCACTGTATCTAGTTCAGGAGTCAAAATATTGAGTATCTGCAAAATTGCCTTATCAACTTTCTTATTGATTTGACTTACATATTCGCCTAAATGTAGAATAAGGCTAGTAGTTAATTTATCTCGCAGTCGCAGTATTTGAGGTAGGTGGTTTTGGGCAGACACAGAACTATATTGTTTGTATTCTGATGCCCAATCAAAAATTTGACCACTCTCGTGTTTTTCGTCTTTACGTGCTAGGGGAAATACAGTTACTGTTTCAATATCCTTCTCTTCTTGAAATGGTTCTTTCATGCTCTCAAGTTCTCCCCATTTTTCCGGGTTGTAACCTTGATATAAAACATAAAATATATAAGCCTGTTCTTCACTAAATTTTTCTTCGATTTCTGTTTCCATTTCCTCACGGAGTTTTGCCTTTAATTGGTCAATCGCTGTATATAATTCCTTGGATAAATTTTGCAATAAATGATTAACTGCTTTTTGGATGCAATCCTCAGCAAAAATTTTTAGCTCTTTAACAGTGTTTTCAAATACCTCATAAAAGTCGTCACTCTTCGTAGGAATGTTAACATTTGGCTGGTTTCTTCCACCAAATAGCTCGGTTTTACCTTCTGTTGAAGATGGAAGTACAATTCTGCCATTTTGCACTCGGTTGAACAGCAAATTCCACTGCCTCCATTCGCGGATTTTATAAATTACTTCATCTCTGATGACATCGTTAATAGCAACTCCTTTTGCGTCTTTGAGCGGCTGTTTTCCAAGATTATCTTTGAAGCTACTGTACTTTCTATATATTTTCTCAATAGCGTCGCGCAACTCTTTCAAAGCTGGACTTTCTTCTGAAGATATACCCAAGTCTGATAGTATGTGTTTCAGGTTGTATTGTTGTTTACGTAATTTATCGGCACCTTTACGAGTGTCTTCATATAATTGCTTCAGACTGTGAGCAGCTACGTGGTTTAGAATCAACTCCCGTAATTTACTGATACCGCCGTCTTGTGCAAAATAACCAAGTTGTTTACCAAGAGGACTTTGTGGGTTTGTTGCTAAAAGGCTCTTGCTTAAGCTTTGCCACTTTTCACGCATCCGCTTAGATTGTTGTAGAGAACTATCATTTTGATCTTCTAATTTAGCCAAAAACTCTTGAGAACCTACTTTCACTGCACTGGAAAGTTTTGCTAAATCTGCCAAACTTATCAGTTGGTCTAACAAGACGATGCGGTCTTTTTGGCTGGTCAATGCTTCTGCTTGGCCAATGATAGTTTTGAGTCCGCTAAATTCTTGGAAAACAGTTGCTTCTGTTAAAGGATTGTTGGTAGCAGAATTAATCAGTTGGTCAAGTTTTTGTTCACGTTCTATGGAGAGTTGATTAAATCGACCCACTCCCACCAGGATAAAATCTTTGAGGTTTTGTCCTGGTCTTTTTTGTTCAATCATGTTGAAGATTTTTTGGGCGCGATCGCTTCCTGGGGTTCTGCCATTAAGTAAGATGAGAATTGTCTGTACTTGTGTTAATTCTCGCAATGACACAAAAGTATCTCTCACTCCCGAATTTGCTGCCCCCAACCCAGGAAAATCTAGCAAAATAAACTTTGCGGTATCTTGTGTTGTTCCCAGATTCCAAATTTCTTTGGAGATTTTGACATTAATGTTTACACGCCGGATGAGTGAAAAGCTGTTTTGCAATAACTCTGATGAGGGTCGGTTTTTATCCACAGGTAGCTTGGTAACTTCAGGTATATCTTCAAATTTGAGTTCTTGATTTGCTGGCGATATACTGGTTAGCTTTAAACCCTCACGAGCCTTAGTGTGCGTGATTTTGAGGCTTTCACCACACAAAGAAGCTCCATAGTTAACATAAGTACGAAGAAAAACGATCAACTCTCGCAGCAGATAACGCAGGTCTGGGTTTTGAGTTTGATTCCATGCTGACTCACACCATTTCTCGTAACTATTTAGGGTATCCTCATTCAATGTTTTTGAATTTACTTGAGGGAAAGCAGGAAGTTCTGATGCTTGTGCCCGTTGCTTTGCTTGACCTAACATAAAGTCCAAGCATTCTTGAACTTCTTGGGGAGAAAGATACTCGACGATAAAGTCATCAAATTCCGTGGTTTTGAAATTATCTTGCTGAAGTAGGTGGATGGCTGTGACGTTACCTGTGGTGGGAATTTCACTGACTGGTAAGGCATCAGCGTAGCCAATGAGACTACCAACTAGTAGTGTTTTACCACTACTGAATTCTCCCATAACGGCGATTTTCACAGGGGAGGATGCCAGTTCCACGGTTTTGTTAGCGGCATCTTTCAGGCTTTTGAGACACTCTTGAAGTTGGCGGTTGTCTAAAATTTCATTTGCTGAGGACTGGTATGGTTCTAACGATTTTAGTCCTCGCAGTATACTTTTACCATACTCTTTGTATTTGTGCAGGTGTTCTAGTATGTCACTGTCAAACTTTACTTCTTTTGGGGCTAGCTTTTGACGCTGAGGAATAGATAAAATGAAATATTTTTCTTCTATTTTTGCTCGCCTTTTTACTGGCAAATTTTGAAGTTCAGATATTGCCAGATCATGATTATCAAGAACCAAATTCAACATTCCACGAGAGTAACTTAGAAGATGCGGATAATCTTTTAAAGGTTCTGCTAAAGTTTCTATTAAAGATGTCAGTCGTATTACTTCATATTTGTCTTGCTTCTTTTCGTTGTATACCTCTGTGAGTTTTGATGCGAGTTTACGAGCTGCTTGATTTGGTTCTACATAAGCTAGTGCTATCACTTGTTGGACTTGAGCAAAATCGCGTTCATAGGGGTCGTTACTTTCAAGTTTTTGCCTTACATAAGCTTGCAAAAAATACGACAATTCTTTTATTCGTGGCTGCCCAAAACTTGGATCATTTTCTAATTTTTTTAGCAGTTCACTGCGTACTGCTCCATCCATTTCATAAAGTTCATATCCGACCTCATTAACTAAAGTAGAAAGCAACAAATTTGCTACTGCTACCCAAGGAATATTAAGTGCATTACCATGAACATCTTGCTTAAAGTTTGCCCAAATACGATATACTAAATCAGGAGTAAGTGCTATAGGAAAAGCAGCATGACAAGCCAAAATTAGAATACTTTCATCAAAGTGCCTACGAAAAGACTTAATACGTCGTCCAGCAATTGTACTACTCATATTGTCCGTCCTTCAAAATTTGTAGGGCGTCCTCTTAGTACACCGATAGCATCTTGAAGCCCGCGACGACTAAATTCAAACATTGGAACAATTTTATTTATTTCTTGTGCTGTCGTCCCTTTCCAAGAATCTTTCGGCATAGGATTTAGCCAAGCTATATAACGTACTTTACGTTTCAATTTATCAAGAAATTTTTTAGTTAATTCAACTCGTTCTTTGCTGTATCCTCCCCTAGCTGCACCAGCATCACTAAAAATCAAAACTGATGAACGTTCAGTACGCAGTGGACGAAGAAAGTTTTCTATTAACTCCGCTTCTTGGCGATAACAGTCACGATAAAGATATTCAGTTGGACAATTTTGAAAATAGTAGATACCTGCTTTTCCTAAGCGTCCTCCACGTAAAAGCGTTTCAGCCAAGCGACGGGATAGTAGGTGAAATGGCACCATTGAACCATCTTGATCGAGTAATAAAAATAACTCAGCCCGATTCACACGGGGAGGTACTAGCACAAGCTCTAGTAATATACCTTTGTACCCAATTTGCTTAACTGTAGCTTCTAAATCTAACTCTACTGGTAGTCCTTCACGCACTGGAAGCTTGAGGAAACGCCAGCTTTGTTTCATCTGTCGCCCTGTGACTGGAAAGTATTCTCCTGTTAACATGAAGGTTTTCATTAACGAAGCCTTATCTACCTGTTTCTCATCTTTAATCTTTTTAATGTTTAATGTTGATTCTAGATCAAAGGTAGACCAAGTTAATTCAGTGCTATCAGTGCTATTAGTGTTGTAATAAGTATTGCTTGATTCCGCCTCATTTTGCTCTAATGTTGCTTGAGTTGACGATTCATCTGCATTTTGCGTAGGCGGGCTTGGTTGGTTAAACTTGTTATCTATCGGTTCTGGTATTGTGGGATCTAAAGACGACGATGTTTGCTCAGGTTTATCATCTACTGATTCTGTTGTCGCCTGAGATTTAGATTCACTTACAGTCTCGGGTGTTTGGGATTTTGTACTAGAGGATGATTGTTTATCTTCACCCCTTGAAGTGGAACTTTGTCTTTCTAAATCCTGTAATTTTTCTTCAAAAAGCTTGTCGTATATACGCTGTTCTTCAGATGACTTCACCCATATTGCCTGACATAAACGCTTGAGAGAAAAAGGGTCAGTACCAAACCCTGCTAGCAAAGCTTTTTGTAGTAGTTTATATTCATCAATACCTAAACGTAAACCTTTCTTACGCAAATCCATGAATAGGTCAAGCAGTAGCAATTCTTCTGTTTGAGCTTCTTGAGTCTCCTCTGCAATTTCCTTACTCATAAGTATCTATTAATTTATTTTGTGCTGCAAAAGCTTTGTAATCTTCCCAGTTTTTTAATAAAACACCAGCATGCACCAATGGTTGAAATAATGTTGATGTCACCTGATTCTGATTATCCTTATTCTTATTCTTCTCGATCTCATAGATGATAGCTTTAACCCAATCTAACAATTCACTAGTACTGACTATCTTGCCAGATTGTCCTTTAACCTTAAGCATTTCTTTTCGTAGTGTCTCGAAGTTCTTAATAATCTCCTTTAGCAAATCTTCTGCTAACCATTCTTTTTGTTCAGTTGATAAGTGAGCTTTGATGATTTTTATCAATCTCTTGCTGGGAAATTCAATATAATGAAACAGACATCTACGCAGAAATGCGTCTGGCAAGTCTTTTTCGTCATTACTAGTGATAAAAACAATTGGTCGATACTTATTAGCATTAAATTTTTCTTTAACCTCTTCAATTTCAAATTCAAATTTATCAAGCTCCACTAATAAGTCATTAGGAAAGTCAATATCAGCCTTATCAATTTCGTCAATCAGCAGTACTGTCCGATTTTCTTGATTTTCAATAGCTCTTCCTAGCGGCCCAAATTTTACATAACTAATGGGTTTCTTAAACCGTTCATTAATATCGTTAAAATCTTCTGGTGAAAGGCTCTTTGCACTAGCTAATTGAGCATCTCGTAAGCGTCCAACTGCGTCATAAGTATACAGACCATCTTTCGCTCGACTAGTGGATTTTATATTCCATTCTTCGTAATGTAGCTGTAGTTCATGAGCCACAGCACGAGCTAATTTTGTTTTACCACATCCCGGTTCTCCTTTTAGAAGAAGGGGTCGCTGTAGATAGATAGCAAGGTTAACCACTTCTATTAGTTCAGGACTCGGTAGATAAGGATATAATAATTGTCCGTTTTCGTCTTTGTCACCAGGTTGTGGTTGAACTTGACCTGTATATTTTTTTAATAATTGCGCCATATATACTCCAGATCGAAGAACTCATGACCCCATAGTTTGCAAATATACTCTAGTACTAACAGAGGCTCACCATCTTTACATTGATTTAATAATAATTCCTTAGTATTTACCGAGATTCCTTTACGCAACACTTTTGGTAAATCATCGATTTCATGATTTGTCCATGTAGTTAAATGCTCATCAGAAAATTTTTGAATTTTCAGCAATGTTACTAATGAAGGAGAATGATGTATTTCTTCTAACAAATTTTTCAATGATTCTTTATCTTCGATACAGTCTTCTAAATCAACTAAAAATAGCAATAACTTGTGCGGATGTGAAGTTTTATAATCTTTACAAGCTTTCTCAACTAACTTTTTCCAGACTTTATTTATGAATTCGTGTATACATTCTTTTTTTGTAGACACAAAATTTTCTAACTTCAATATGAGAATCACACTTCGTTTTTTTAAATTTTCACATACAGTATGGATAATTGCGTCTATTTTCTGTTGAATTTCTTTAAGATTTTTAGATTGATTACCTAATCTTTTATTTAAGTCGTACAAAATATAATCAATCTTACTAGAATAGGTGGTTTGACTTACTGAAATCGGAATACACTGCATTTCCTTATTTTGGTTATTTTTCTTGTCCTTGGCAATCAATGGTATTAATCGGTTTAATAGCCATTCTTGTCCATAACCTGTTTTACCATTAATTATGCAAGCTCCGACTGAAATTTCTTCTAAAAAATCATTAAATAAATCTACTTGTTCATAAAAATTTAGTTTACGTAAAGCTTCAACTACCTTATGTTTATCCTTAGAGTTATTCTTCTCATTTTCTATCTTAATCAAACATTCAGAAAAGTTATTTGTTCTTTTTTTCCCCCATTCCTCTAAATCAGTTAAATTAGAAAATTTTGCTTGTACGTAAAGATGAGATGCTAACTCTCCAAGCCTATCTAATTGCCTATCTAATTCCCTATCTAATTGTAAAATTTTATCCAAAACTATCTCAACTTTATCAGGAATGAGATGTCCATTATTATCATTTTCTCCTGACATCTCAGAACAACAATTAAGATAGAAATTATACATTTCTTTAATATCCTCTTGCTCTGAAGGTTTAAGTATATAATTTAAAGTAATAACAGCAACAGTTAATTTTAAGTTTGGATTATTAGGATTTTTCTGAAGCGCACCATCCATCAATTCTTCAAATAATCCATGACTGTCTGCTACTTGAATTAAATTAAAAGCCACTTGATCTAAACGATCATCAGTTTTTACGAATTTAAATGGTTCGCTCAATTTATAGGTTATTAATGCTTGAAAATCAAACGGACTTTTAAATGCATCACACAAAGCTGTTGACAGTAGTTCCTGTTCCTTACCATTTAGGTTAATTGTTCCCATATACATATATAAGCAGTCATCAATCACTGGTTAATAATACTATCGTAACTTTGAAAAGTTAGTTTACAAAGTTTACTACCATGACATTGGAAAATAATGCTCTCTAAAAGAGACAGTAAAATCATAATAATAAAATTTTACTGTTACTAAACATTTCATTTTATTAGGGCTTTGCTCAGCATATCCAGGTTTTGGTGGGCAGAGCTTACCATACATTACTTAAATTTTCTCACATATCATTTAAAATTCCTATATTACTTGACCACTTTGTAAAGCATTTAATAAACTTTGTTCCTGTAATCTTTGTTTCTCTAAACGCTGACATATAGCACTGAAGGGCGTTCCAGCATTGTATTCGCCCTCTATCCCCATGTGATGCAGTGCTACTAAATCCCAGTTACTGTTGAAACAAGGAGAACCAGAAGAACCAGGTTTAGTATTAGTCTTATATCTAACCCTTGTGCCATTCTCATTAACATCAATAATTCCATTAGTATCCAATGCTAGCTTTAAGGGCTGACCATTTGGATGTTGCAGTATAAATAATGGAGTATTAGACAAAAAATTATCTGGTTCACTGGGTAATTTAATCCATCCCCGTGCTGGAGAACCTTCTTCTCCAACAGATCTGTTTCCTGGTTCATTTTTAACCCTCAGCAAAGCGTAGTCTAGTTCGTCAAGTGTTGGCAATCCATTTTCGTTATTTTTTAGATAATGGCTTTGATCAATCAACCATTTTTCGCTTAAACGATACTCTGTACCTCTGCTAGGTTTGTTATCTCTTAAGTTTTGATAATCAAAACGCAAAATAACATCGCTGTAAGTAGCATTTCCATTAATTACATCTTCCATTACATGGAAATTGGTAATAACCACATTTGGTGCAATCAAAAACCCTGTACCTTGTGCCTTACCTTTGGGAAATTCAATACGGCATACTTGCGGCAGAATTGCACCCAACTTTACTAGCCATGTAATAGGATCTAGAAAAGAATTAGTTTCTCTAATAATTCTTTCTCGAGAACCTCTTTCTGATAGTTCTGGCGGCAAAGAAATATTAAGAAATGAAGTATCTGTAAAAAACTTACGACCAAACTCTATTAATTTTTGGTTTCCAGGATTTGATTGAAGCGCACCTAAAACTAAGTCCCTAAGCCATCCTTCACTGTCCGCACGTTCAATCAACTTAAATGCCAATTGTTCTAAATTCTTGGCAATGATTATCCTATATAAGTTTTTGTTAAATGTAAATTTTACAAATCGTTCAAATCTCTCTTCCTCCCGAAACGCATCTTGCAAAGCTTCTGATAGTTCTTCATGTTCGTCACCAGAAAATACCATACTATTCTCCTATGTGAATTAAACAACTAATAACTGATAAATCTTTATGGGTGACTAAATTTGAGGTTCTTCTTTGATAATTTCATACCAAAAGGATAAATCCTTCGCTTTATGAGAACCATTTTGAGGATGGCGACCGATCCCAAATCCATCTGTATACTGCAACCATGAGTTACGGTATACTCCTATGGTATTGCCAGTCACTTTGTTAAGTATTTGATAAGCAAAATCACCTAGATTTAAGGCTGCTTTGAAAACAGTGGTGATAGAGCTAACCTGCGATGTCGCAACGGCAAGCTCAAGGATTGTACTAACTGCTCCTTGGACTTCAGGTGACTGCAAGTTTTTGTAAAGTAGGGGTGCTAAGTCTTCTGAGTCTTTGCGATCGCGCGATACTGTGATAAAAATATCTAAGAAGTGCAGAGCCTCTCCATAGAATATCAATAGACCGTTCTCACCCGTAGGTAGGCGATCCTGACTTTTAATTCCAGGAAAACGAAATGTTTTCGGCATATAAACACTTGCTGGTTCACCTTCTATAGCATTACCGTGAACTACCAGCGCATCTAACCGCATTTCGGAATCACCAAACCACTTTTTGGTATCCCAGATCATAATATCTTGTAGCCGTACAGCTAGAGTAACTGCCTGTGGTTGATTGATTGACTCCCGACTACCTCGTTGATTGGAACTAAGTTCACGCTCTATTTGCTCAATAGCCTCAGCATCAGGTAGCGTAACTTGATCAATCAACCATTCTTGTTGAGTCATTTATAGCTCCTGGGATTGTAAATTATTGGTACTAAGCAAGTTAACGCGATGAATTTATCGCAATTACTATCATCTCAGTGACACTACCAGCAAACTCTAATTCACAGCGGTGTCTTGCTCCTTCAACTCCCTAGCAGAGTTTGGTTCATTAGCTTTCAGCCATTGCTCAATCATCTCTACTACAACTTGACTCATCTTTAGTCCTCGCAAAGCGCAAGCTGCATGGAATCGCTTTTTAAGCTCGTCTGCAATACTAATGTGCATAGCAAATAATTCTATTGGTAATGTTTATACAAAATTACAAATGTACAAAACCTCATATGAAATTGATCTTATCAGAACAAATAGCTTTTGTGAAGTAAAATAATATCAAAAAATATGAATTTATTTTTTATATTTACAATATACTTATAATTTTTTTCTCTCTATAAATAGAGGAAGTCGTTTTGGTTCTATAACTTATTTTCAGATAAAATCTTAAATCGCAAATAGAAGCAAAGCCTTTCAGAAAAAAAATTATTTAATTAAAAAAATGTAAATAAAAAAAGGAATAATATCATGCCCGGTCAAACATCCTTAATAAAAATGCCTGAAACCCTTGGTTTTACAGTATTGCAATTATGGGCAATCAATAGGACTTGATATAATACTATTTTGCTTTAATCAAGCTACAGATGCAGTAAGGGCGCACTGCTATGCGCGCCTACAAAAATTTCATGTGTAGTGGGATTTTTAAGAATTGATACCTTTTGCCAGCATTCTTAAATAAGAGTATGCTTATCCGACTTGTATTGGGTGCGATCGCTACTTTAGCATTTCAAGCAACCCGAACGATATTGCCTAGCTCTAGAGTATTAAAGTGTGGGAGTTTTCCTTAGTTAACGTATTTCTTTATTCATACACGCCATCTTCAGGTTCCAAAGTTTTCCATCATCCCTACTTTGATGAGCGATATATAACTCTTCCCGGAAACTTTTCTTGGTTAATTCGAGCATATACTCGCAGACAAGCCTGTACCTCTCCTGGAATACCCCCAATCTTCAATGGCAAGTCATAACTCGAAGATAAATTGTGAATATCAGCATACACTCCTGACAATTCTTGAATTCGCACATCATGACCTTCTTCTTTTGCTTTTTTAACTTTCCCAATAAGTATACGTCGTGATTGTTTCTTGAATTCGCCGCACCAAGAGTCAGAATCAGCAGGTGGAACGAACACAAGAGAGTTTATTGCCTCATCTATGTTGATCCAAGCTTTTAAAATTGTTAGTGATTCTCCACTTTCCTCAGCTTTTATTGTACGTTGAAAGCGTTCTTTGAGAGCGTTAATATACTTCTGACGCTCATCTGGATTTGAATGCAAAGACATGGTATCAAACTTATTTACAGTTTCCAAAGCATGGTACAAATCTGGTTCTATATCAATAGAATATATACAAATAGATATCAAGCAAGCAAGCAACTTCAGATCCTCAGACAAATCCTCATATTTATTTTCCTGTAAAACTTGTGAATCTAAAAATGCATCTTTAGATTCAGATAAAGATAAGCCCCTAACCTGAACAGATCCTTTAAGTCCAGGGTAAATATCTTGATTATCTTTGAAGCGAAGTTGCTCCCTATTTGATGTATCAATTTCAGCTTGAGCAGCTTTAGCTAGTTCCAAAGCACGTTCTCTCCAAGACGTAGCCATTTCCTTTGGAAGCCGTAATAGTTTATGTTGAATTTCCTTCCATAAATCTGAATCTGTTTGACTATGAAGTTGGAAATCTCCTAAATATTTGCTCAGATATTTGTCTTTTTCAGGATTAAAAGCATCTCGGAGAGGGGTTAATTTTAAAGGTTCAGATTTGGTTTGCTGAGTATCTTCCAAATCAGAATCTTCTTTTGGGGTTGCTACTGTGTTCTGGCTTTGTTTAGTGGTGCTATCAGCAGAAGGTAGTTGCAAAAGGCTTTGGAGTTCTTGCAGCACAGCATCGCATATATCGGCTCCAGGGTCTTGTGGAAATTGTTCCTGAGTTTTCTTTAAAGAAGCTTTTAGTCCGTGCAAGCTAGACCGTAAAAACTGAGCTATCACAGAATCACCCATTGCCAAAAGCTCGCGTAGGTGCTGCATAAATATCACCTCTAGTTTGACCTTTGTGAAGAGAATGTTTTAAAAGTTTTGGGCGAATATAATTCATTAGTACAAAAACAAAGTACACCTGCACGGACTAACAAAAAATTAAAGGTTCTAAACCCGCCTGCGCGGGTTTTGTCTCGTGTAGCCGCAGCTTCCAGTAGCTAAGGCTAGTATAAATGGATAATTGACAAACATCCTCTAATGTATACCACAAAACGGGTCGCGCTCTCTATCAACATCATTAGGTTGCAAATCCAATTCAGTGC
>NZ_CAWUDP010000170.1:0-12137 GCF_963920835.1 Scytonema sp. PCC 10023 | reverse complement strand
CCGCCCGACTAAGGTCCGCCTCTCTAAGGTCCGCCTCTCTAAGGACCGCCCGACTAAGGTCCGCCTCTCTAAGGTCCGCCTCTCTAAGGACCGCCCGACTAAGGTCCGCCTCTCTAAGGACCGCCCGACTAAGGTCCGCCCCTCTAAGGTCCGCCCCACTAAGGTCCGCCTCTCTAAGGTCCGCCCCACTAAGGACCGCCTCTCTAAGGTCCGCCCCACTAAGGACCGCCTCTCTAAGGTCCGCCTTGTGAAAATCTTTGCCGATGAGAATGCAGTTTTGCAAATTAAAAAAACTCAAGCATTTTAGGCAAAACACTTCATCATCATAATTAACTCTTTGCCCATGCAGCCGCGAAATCCAAACACCAAAATCTTTAAAATATTCTGTCTCTTGTTCTCCTGAAGTTCTTATGACTGAATCATGCCATTCTATATCAGAAATCTTTTCTGTGACTCTGGCGCAAGCATTTAATACAGCTAACAACGCTTCTTCTGCATTACGTGCAAGTCGGTTTTCTTCTTGAAAATTAAGTCTGGGTTCTAATTTTTCCATTGGCATACCATAATGCAGCATATAGCTAATGAGGTGGCACAGTGTCTGCTGCCATTTGCCAACTTCACTTTTATCCTTCAACCGCATTTCATTGAGAATAAAGTTAAAAATATACTTATCCATAGCGGTTGGACCACAGAGTTTTGCCCAGTCTTTTAGAGCTTCCTTTTCATTCCAATTTACATATGAATATGTTTTGCTAATTTCTGGCATCTCATGAAGACGCTTGACTTCATCGACTATGCGTCTTGCCGTCAAATACTCACCAAAACTCTTGTGAGTAAATTCAAAAGTCTCCTCGCTTCCTTTTAGACCACTTTCTCGGAAATAAAAGGCAGTTAAAAGACGAGTCAAACTAGCTTTTTTATCTTGCTTAAAAATATTGAGAACACGTTGTAAGGTATCGCTATCACAATTCTTTTCAATTTCTGTGACTGTTGTGGTTCTTCCATCCCCTCCATGCCATGCAGCAATAGCAATTCCTTCCAGGATACGAACAAAATCTTTTTCTTCAATTCCCTTAAGTACTAAATTGTTATGTGGCGAATTTTTATCAGCCCAAACCCGCTCATAAACTTGCTTTAATAAATCTGCATAAACTTCATTCAGGTTACTATCTTCAGAAAATACCAACTCACCCCGTACATAACTTAAAGCAACTAAGTAATTCAGCAAGGGTTGCGAAGTAATTTCTTTAAGACGACCTTGATCTAACTCTCCTGGTAAACTAGTATAACCGCGACCACTTGCTGTACCATAAAATTGCCACCATCGCTGCCGTTGGTCTTCTTCTAATAAATTTTGTTTATCAATATAAATATAGTTTTTTTGATTAATTTCTTCTTCAGCTACAAAATAAGGCAGAATATGCAAGATTTGCTTTGGTTTGCGGAACTCACTTTTATTCCTTTGCACCACCAGTTCTCGACCACTCATTAAGACTCGCAAACGAATTTGAGAGAAATTAAAACCAGAAACTTGTTTTTGCACTTCACTCACAAACTTTTGAGCTACGTCTTCAGCGATTCTACCTTGCATGGCTAGTTCATCTAAGCCATCAAAAATAATCAGCAATTGTAAAACAAAATTTTCTTCTTCCAAAGGATTGGGAGGTAAAGGAATGTCACGCATTAACTTGATAAATTTGGTAATGCCAGCAACCAAGTCATCCTCTGGATTTAAAAGGTGCAAAGGAATCAATAACACATGAAAATTTCTTTGTTTTACACCTTTTTTTGCCTGTTTGGCTGCAAACATTTTGGTAAAAGAAGATTTTCCACTTCCTGGTCCTCCACTAATAACGCGGATAGTATCTGTTTTGTCATCTCTATTTAACCACTCTTCTAGTTCTGTTTCTAAATCAATAACTATTCGCTTAGTCTTATCATTTTCACCCTCAGCTTTGCCTTCATAGTATCCACGTAAGGGAACATAAACATCTTTCAGGGTAAAAGCTTCATCAAAAATTCGTTGATTGATTTGGTTTTGCAGCCATACTGAATACAAACGCCATGCTAGTTCTTTTTTACTTTCGCGTTCAACAACTGCATGGAAAGGGCTACTGAGTTCTTCTAGCAAAGGAGTATATTTATCACTATTTTCCTTCCACTCTTGAAGCAAAGCATAGAAAAACTCGGTAGGAAGCCTATCACTAATGGCTTTGACCTCTGCCTTATTAAGACGAAAACTTTCTAACCACTCGGCAAAAGGAGTTTTGACTGCTTCAAGAAAATAAGTTTCGTTACCTAGATCAAAAGGAGTTTCATTAGATTTAATAATAAGCGATTCTATAGGATCGTCAAAAAAGCCAGGATAAAGAGTTAGTTCTTTGCTTATTAAAAATGTGGTTAAGCAATATTCAGAAAGCGCCACAATGATATTATTGTTTACTTGCTTATATATATCTCGATAGTCTTCCACCAAACTCTCTATTGCTTGCTTGAGAGAATAAAGAATGAGCAGCCAAGCAAGTTCTTCTGGTTGATGTTTTAGCCCCAGTGATGCACCAATGTCTACAACATTTTCTGGCACGTTGCTTAAATTAACAGTCGCAAGATTTGCTATTGTTTTGGCTAATGCTGTCCAAAGCTCTCGCTGCTTAATCTCAGGTTTCCTGACTAATTGACCGGGCTGAGTGACGCGAATTCCTGGTGTGCTGCTCATAGCCGTTGTATCATTTACGCTGGTAGAAATACTTATTTGATTTATCAAAACAATGTTTCACATCGCTTTTCCTAAAAGATACCAATAATTTTCATAATTGATAGAGACCACAACTTGTAAGGTGGGCAGTGCCCTAAACTTATGTGCATATCCTACGGTTTTACTTAGCACTGCCCACCCTACACTCGAAAAGTTTCGACCTCAAAACATCATACTCCGACCTCAGAACTCGAAACTTCGACCTCAAAACATCATACTCCGACCTCAGAACTCGAAACTTCGACCTCAGAACTCGAAACTTCGACCTCAGAACTCGAAACTTCGACCTCAGAACTCGGAACTCCGACCTCAGAACTCGGAACTCCGACCTCAGAACTCGGAACTTCGACCTCAGAACTCGAAAATTAAAGCTTTGAACTCGGAATGTCGAGTTCTACACTCAAACATCCAAGATCAAAGCTGTAACTTTCAACTTTTAACGTGGAATTGTCGAGAAATTTTCTACACTTGCGGCTTTTGAGGCTGCGCTTTGCGAGGTTTACGGGCAAACCTGCGTCCCATTTCATCAACCACTGAATCTAAACCCGTCCCTTTTCCGCTTGCCTTCGCGTAGTTGTAAACTATCAACCCCGCTGCATATGCTTGACTACCGACTGCCATCACAGTATCATCCACTAGTTCTTGCAGTTGAGTCAAGGACAGCAAAACCGGGTACAACGCTTCAAATAATTCCACGTCCCGGCGCATTTCATACAAATCAAACGACCGAGGCAAAAAGTCTGGATTCTGCGTTCCCACTTCTAACGCCCTAGTCACAAACGCCCGACTCTTGTCCCCTAACTTAGGTAAGGATTTACGCTCCTCAATTGTCAAACCTATCAAAAACGGTAATTTTTCCCGAATAGTAGCAATAGCCTGCATCACAGCTTGGCGATTGCCCAAGGGGCAGTGGCAAAGCCAATCGCTTTGGGAAAAACTAGCACTAATTCGATTCTCTGCCATTTTTGATACTCCTTTGGGATACCTAAATACAGTGTTCCCAAAAGAAGAAAGGCGATTAGCTCGTTATGATACGGCACTTTGAGCCATCGCTACGCATCTTCCTGAATTATCAACTGGCAATCACCGCGATACACTCAATCTCTACCAACACATCCTTAGGCAAACGTGACACCTGCACACACGCACGCGCTGGCGCTGTCGCTTCATCAAAAGACTTTGCATACACCGCATTCATTGCCGCAAAATCATTCATATCTGCCAAGAAAACACTCGTTTTCACCACATCCTCAAACCTCGCCCCAGCAGCCGTAAGAATCGCCTCCAAATTGGCCATCACCTGTTGAGTCTGCACAGTGACATCCCCTTCACCAACAATCTTTCCCGTACTGGGATCAAGAGGAATTTGCCCAGCCACAAAAACCAACTCACCAGAAGCTGCGATCGCCTGATTATATGGTCCCACTGGTGCAGGTGCATTATCAGTACGAATAACCCTTTTACTCATCTCTCCTCCTGTGCGCTTTTTCCGTTGCCTTTGCGGTTCAATTCCTAACCTATAGCGGTTCTCAATTGAATCCAACATAAAAGACCTAACCCGCTAGCCCCCTTCCCTACTAGGGAAGGGGGAAAGCCCCTCTCCTTATAGGAGAGGGGTTGGGGAGAGGTCAACCGCTATAACCTTGGACGTATACCATAATGCCGATACCGCCAATAATCATGCAGAATCTTATCATGGTCAAAACATAAATTCTTAGGCACGCCCCAAGACTCGAAAATTCCTATACCCTTAGCATCATCCCCCGCCTTGGGTTCACCGGTTGCCGTTGCCAAAAACACAATGCTTAATGTGTGCTGACGCGGATCGCGACTGGGGTCAGAGTATACATGAAATTGTTCAATTAACTCCACCTGCAAGCCAGTCTCTTCCAAAGCTTCGCGCCGCGCCGCAATCTCCACAGATTCACCGTAATCTACAAAACCACCAGGGATAGCCCAACCTAAAGGTGGATTATGTCGCTCAATTAACACTATAGGTCGATGAGGACGATCACCTAATTCGATGATGATATCAACTGTCGGAGCAGGATTTCGGTAACTCATAGTTATTAGTCATTAGTCATTAGTCATGAGTCAAGAGTCAACAGTGAAATATTTTTACTGTGAGCTAATGGTATCGGCTGGACAAAGGATAAACAACGCGAGTTTAGTGGATTCATAGCCAGTTACTGTTCCGTGATAAACTTCGGTGCGATAGCGCCATCGCGTCCTCAATTAATAGCAGGTTAAGTATGCCTTTTCCTAGATCCAGTGGTATTTTGCTACATCCCACCTCCTTTCCCGGTCGATTTGGCATTGGGGATTTAGGCTTAGAAGCATATCGCTTCATTGATTTTCTCAGAGAGAGCGGTCAGCAATTTTGGCAAGTTCTACCTTTAGGGCCAACTGGGTACGGTAACTCTCCTTATGCTTCTTTTTCAGCATTGGCTGGAAATCCCCTGCTGATTAGTCCAGACAAACTTGTAGAGCAGGGTTTGCTCACTGAGGAGGACTTTGCTAATTTACCAACATTTGAGGCGTCCAAGGTAGATTACGACAAAGTTAGACCAATTAAAATTGAGCTGCTCAAAAAAGCCTGCGAAAACTTTAAAAACCAGGCATCGCCCATACAGCAAACGGAATTTGCTGGTTTTTGTGACAGCAAGGCTTATTGGTTGGATGATTATGCCGCGTTTATGGCGCTTAAAGATGCCCACGATGGGATAAGCTGGCATAAATGGAAGCCAGAACTTGCCAAGCGCGAACCAGAAGCATTGGAACGGGTACGGCGGGAACTGACTGGGGAAATCTTTTTTCACAAATTCACTCAATATGAATTTTTCCGCCAGTGGTCGCAACTCAAAAGCTATGCCAACATGAGCGGTATTCAAATTATCGGCGATATCCCCATCTACGTAGCTCACGATAGCGCTGACGTGTGGTCCCATCGCGACATTTTTAGCTTGGATGAAGAAACGGGAGAAGCGGCGCTGATGGCGGGAGTTCCACCAGATTACTTTAGCGCTACTGGTCAATTGTGGGGCAACCCAGTTTATGAGTGGGAAGAACTGAAAAAACAAGACTATAAGTGGTGGATAGGACGTTTTGAGGCGTTGCTAGATTATGTTGATGTGATTCGCATCGACCACTTCCGAGGGTTTGAAACTTACTGGGCTGTGAAAAGAGGGGAAGAAACAGCCATAAATGGCGAGTGGATTAAAGCCCCTGGAGAAGAGTTGTTCGAGGCGATTAAACTGAAGTTGGGCAAACTACCGATCATGGCGGAGGATTTGGGTGATATTACGCCAGATGTAGAAGCGCTGCGAGACAAGTTTGAATTTCCCGGGATGAAAATTTTGCAGTTTGCTTTTAGTTCTGACGCAGGTAATCCGTTTTTACCGTTCAACTACCAGCGCAATAGCATCGTTTACACCGGGACTCACGACAACGACACAACCGTCAGCTGGTTCAATAAAGCGACAGAACACGAAAAGCAATACTTGTTGCTTTATCTGGGTTGTCAAAGCCCTGAAGGTATAGCCTGGGATTTGATTCGACTGGCTATGACTTCTGTGGCGAATCAGGCAATTCTCCCACTGCAGGATGTTTTGGGATTGGGAGGTGAAGCGCGGATGAATTTCCCAAGTAAAGCTGAAGGAAACTGGGAGTGGCGATATGAGGCGGATGCTTTGACGAAGGAGTTAGGCGATCGCCTACAAACTCTCACCAGATTATGTGGACGTGCGCCTCAACCTAAATGAGGAAGATGAGGAGGATGAGGAGGACAAGGAGGATGAGGGGGATAAAGAGGATGAGGAGGATGAGGAGGATGAGGAGGATATTACTTTCTCATCTCCCCCATCTCCCTCATCTCCCCCATCTCCCTCATCTCCCCCATCTCCCTCATCTCCCCCATCTCAATATGCAGTATTAGCTGCGATTGTGACTTGTTTCACTTTCCCAGGTTCTCCTAGTTGCTTGGCTTGTTGCTTGTTGACACTTACTAGCACGCCACCCGCATTACCAGCTTTGACAATTAGTTCTCCCTGCGCAATCCAAGTTCGTTGAGTTCCCTGTGGAAGTTCACCCTCGTACTGAACTTTGCCATCGGCTACCACTCGAATCCAAGACTTCTCTTTCAAAGTCACACCAATTTGCACCTGTTGATTGGCGTGAGTGCTGCTAAAAGATTCGCTCAAAGCTTGGCGTTGCTGTATTTGATTATTTGGCGTGACTTGTGGTTGTGCAAGACGCTGTTTTTGTGCTTTCGGGTTGCTTTGGCTATAACTTACTTGTGAAGTCGCTGTGTTGAGTAACCCAGACAAACCACTGACAGAGCAGAAAATTACAAATATGTATAGCACGTAAAGATGGACGGGGCGTAATTGATCTATCCCGTTGGTTTTCCAGCTTGGCTTTAAGCTTACCTGGTTCATACCTATGGGAAAAGTGCTAGAAAATTCTGCTCCATTCAACCCGAGTGCATCAGCAAATTGGCGTATCAAACCCTGAGTGTAAACTGGCTCTGGAAGTTCAGCTAAATTAGCTTCTTCTATCGCCTGCAATAGCCGTTTCGGAATTCTGGTCAACCCGACCATTTCCTCTAGGGATAAACCTTGTTCCAAGCGCGCAGCCCAAAGTTGAGCACCGATGTCGGCTAGAATTTCGGCTCTTTGTTGCTCTATTGAAGGTGTTGACTCTGGCTTGTCTTTCCTTCTTAGCCATTTCATATTCTGTTACACTCCTTAAACCACGCTGAATCATTAATAGGAATTTGCAGCAATTGCTTTTTTTAAAAAGCGAATTTCAAACTCTTCTAGGTGACGATACTCACCCTCAGCTAAATAGCCTTTTCCTGGCGTTTGTAATTGAATTGAACCGATAGCAGTGCGATGTAGTTTGATCACCGGATATCCCAATTGTTCGGCGATACGGCGAATCTGACGATTTCTCCCCTCCTTCAAAATAATTTCTAAACAGGTAGAATTGGCAAGCTTTTCTACGACTCGCACTTGTGCTGGTCGTGTTTTTCTCTCCTCCAAAACCACACCCTGACGCCACATCTGTAGCACTTCTTGTGGAGGATGTCCTTTGACCAAAACACGATATCTTTTGGGAATACTGTGACTGGGATGGGTTAGCCCAAATGTTAGGTCGCCATCGTTTGTAAGTATTAAAGCTCCTGTAGAGTCTACATCTAAGCGACCTACTGGGTGAATACCTTTACCGGAACTTATTTGTTTAGGTAGTAAGTCTAAGACTGTAGGTCTTCCTTGCTGATCCTCGCAAGTGGTTACCACTCCGGTTGGTTTGTGCAGTAACAGGTACATTAAAGCTGGACGTTGCACAAAAGACACGGGCTTACCATCGACCGTGATCGTATCTCTTTCGGGATCAGCTTTTTGACCCATATGTGCTAATTCACCATTAACCCGCACGCGTGAGGCTTTGATCATTTCTTCAGCTTCACGACGTGAGGCTATACCCCACTGAGAAAGAATTTTTTGTAACCGCGCCTCCATGTGGAAATTACTTAAAATGAATGGAAATCGTTGATAAACAAAGAATATATTTAAATTTTGTTGTTAGTTACTGTAAATGGTAAAGTAATAGCCGATTACAGTATTTGGCGCTTGTTAATAGGATATTCATAAGCAGAACGGTTAGATGCAATTAAATTCACAGTCAAAGAAATCAAACAAAGTACGCATTGTTACAAATATATTAACAACAGCACTAAAGCTGTGGTTGAAAACACAAGTGAGCGAAATCTCGGAACTGGAAGTAGAGATTAAAGCGAGCGATCGCCAAATTCTCTCTGGTTGCATTCCAAGTGTATCTATTTTTGCCAGTCATGCAGTTTATCGAGGTCTCCATCTTACACAGATTGAATTAGTTGCAGAAAATATTCGGGTCAACATTGGCTCAGTACTTAAGGGACAGCCACTGCGACTGTTAGAAAAAGTACCAGTGGTTGGCGAGTTGATTCAGTCAGAGGATGATCTCAATGCCTCCCTTTCATCTGCCTTATTACCAAGTGCTCTAAATGATGTTCTGGTTAAACTTTTACCAGAACACTCCCTAAAATCCAAGTCTATCAATTGGCAAAAAATTAAGCTTCACAACAGTAAAGCAATACTCTACGGTATTTTGGTAGACGAAAGCGAACCCACTGACTTAGATATTAGTATGAGCCCGGAGTTACTGAGCACACAGGAATTGCAACTCTCATCAATCCAAGTCAAAACCAATACAGGAGGGCTGTTTGAGGGGAATCACCAAGACCTTTATTTCAATCTAGGTTCAGATGTTGATATCCAAGAGTTAACTCTCGTTCCGGGGCAGTTAGTGTGTCGCGGACGGATTAACGTTAACCCCTAATCATTAAAAATAAGAAACTCAAACAGTACATTCTTTAGTTTTAATGATATATTTACCTAGAAAATATGATAGTTAAACTGAGTACAGCCTTTCTAATTTCTTAGCACCCTAGCTCGTAGTTACGCTTATCGTACCTGAGCCAGGAATCCTTACGAAACAGATGCAATTCTGTACTCAGTAGAACACAAGAGATTTTTTACAGTTGTTTGTCAGTTATCAGTTATAAGAAGCCACCTGATGATGCTCATCAAAGCATGAGGTCATCAGCTGTTCGTCCAAGAA
Source organism: Scytonema sp. PCC 10023 (assembly GCF_963920835.1). Classification (NCBI taxonomy): domain Bacteria; kingdom Bacillati; phylum Cyanobacteriota; class Cyanophyceae; order Nostocales; family Scytonemataceae; genus Scytonema; species Scytonema sp. PCC 10023. Next base: position 2,719 of record NZ_CAWUDP010000170.1, on the reverse strand, counting down.
CCACAGACGCTTGTCGATTACCATCGAGATTTCAGCGTACAAGTACGCTGTATCTGCATCCCCCAAAATGGCAGTACGGTCAATGTTCTCCCACAGCAAAGAGCCATAGATGGATAGACGCTCTGCAAGAGATGCTACATGTTCTTGACGTTCTGTAATATGAAAGGGGTATTCAGGTAATACTGAGTGTTTGACAGCAGCCCGAGCAGTTCCTCTGGCTAAACCACCAAGAATTGTCACTCTCTCCGCAAGCAAATCAATATACACCTCTAGTTCCATGGCAATTTCATGAAACAGTTCGTGTAAAGTACAAAAGTTCATGTTTTTGACATTCCAGCGCGCCTGCTTGACCTGAGTCTTCAGATCAACGGTAGTTGCAAGCGTTTGGTTGAGGATGTCAATAAGTTGCGCTTGAACTTCTAAGGGTGTACTATTGCGAGTGGCATCAGGGCGAGTACAGCAAGTCTTGCGATTATCGTTCATACGCTCTCCTCAAAAAGAAATAGGAAAAGGACGTAGTGGTAGAACGCCCAGCAAGCACTTTTTTGCAAACGTCTCTTTGGAGATGCACCGCAATACTCATCACTTTCATTCGATTTCTCCCAACACCCGTGAATTTGGTAGGGCTATTTTCATGCTCCAAAACAAGAAATGCGGGGGATAAGGGAGGACATTATCCCCAGCCTTTATTGCTGCTGCAATTGTTGGGTAAACAACCTTGCTTTGATTAATGGGGCAAGAATTTCGCCTTATGGTTTCACGCGGCTTGTATTAGGAGATTCAACTGGCTCGAATACCACTAGCCGAGATTAATAGAGACTTTCATTTTTATCTAAGGTATATGAAACCGTGATTGCTGCTGTCTAGAGGATTCTTGCTGTTTTAGAAGATTCTTGCTATTTTCTGGAAGAGCGAATTTCTTTGGGTGTCACTCCTAGCAACCGCTTGAAGTGACGTGTAAATTGGCTTTGGTCAGCAAAACCAACCTGTGAGGCAATTTCAGAAATTTTTAGTTGACTTTGTAGGAGCAATATCTTGGCACGCTCAATTCGGCAGTGAATCACATATTGGTAGGGAGAAAGCCCTGTAGACTGCTTAAACAAGCGGGCGAAGTGGTACTGACTTATGCTGACTTCCTGTGCCATACTCGCAAGTAGTAAATTATCCGCTAAATTGTCAATAATAAACTCAATGACTCGCTGTAGTTTATACTTTGGCAATCCTCCTTGATATTCTCGAAGCTTGTGCTTGGGTGCAGAGTAATGCTGCAACAAGTGGGCTGATAGCGCAGTTGCCATTGATTCAGCGTAAAGGCGACTAGCCGGTCCATCTGATTCCAGTGCTGTCTTAAGAGCAAGCCCAATTTGATAAATTAACGGATCGGGTTTGGAAAAGTGTGGTATAATTTCCAAAATATCTGGGTCAACTGACTCACCCGCAATATTCGAGACAAACTCAGAATCTAAGCACAAAGCAATAAATTCCGATTCCTGAGGAGAATATATCTTGTGGGTAACTTGAGGAGGAATGACTGCTACGTCACCTCGTATACAGTTCTCGGTTCTGTGGCAATCGCCTAGCCATCGCTCCAGCCCTGACTGACTTTTTAGACGAATCGCAAGTGTGTAATGTGATGCGTAATGTTCCGGGCTTTCATACTCTGGTTGAACGTGGTATTCCAAAGACATATTCTCCCATCCAGCTTGGTGGCTAGATAGCAAAGGTGGTTTGGGGAGTACGCTCTTGCGAGCTTCGACTCTAGTCACATCAAGGGCTAAAGCTTTTTGTTGTCGCATTGATTTCACCTCGTCTGCTAGGCTTTTGCCGTTCATTGGGTCAAAAACGTGTTGGCTATAGCTTGTAGTGGCTTGGTGTCGGTAAACCTAACTTTTTGGGGGACTATTGAGGAGAGCGTTTCTTTTGGGAGTCACGCTTACACAGGAAGACAATTTCTTAGCTTATGACCGAAGAAAGAACTCAGTACTTAGTAGTAAGAATCGTTAATTAAGGTATAAGTCCCTCAAACAAGTTAAAAGTTAAAAGAAATATACTTTTACTTTTTACTTGGTTCTTTTTACTTGTTCTGCCATCCTTTTTAAATCCCCGCGCATTTATTTATGGGGATGCCCAAGCTGTGTTCTACGTTCTTTTTAAAACATAGATCGGTCATCGGCACTTAAGTGTCCAGTAGAATTGGCACACAGCGCGTGAAATTCAGCCTTAGAAATTGATATACCTTTTAAGTGTTGCTTTTTTGATAAAAACAAAATTGCAACTGTTTTTTCCTTTAAAGGGGAGACAACGGAAATTGTTACCCTCGCTAAGGAATTTAGCCCAAGGTTAGATACCGAAACATCGTGTTGGTTTCAGTAATAGTTATCATCACTATTAGCACATAATATTTATAAGAAGTTAAAGTCATCTTTACAATTAGCAATAGAATCTATAAAAGTTTCCGCAAACAAACTTAAACAAAGTAGATGTAAACAAAAATGATGAATCACAGCAGGTTTGTTGCTTCATAATTCATCACATATCTTTAATATTTTTTACTTAGTCAAAATGACTAATTAGTAATAAATACTTAATATCCTGAAAGGATGTTTTGCCAGTTGATTTTCATGTATTTTGTCGATGTTCGTAATCGCGGTTCATCTTGCACACAGACGTTGTACCAAATAACTGAAAGACGGAGCAATATGGAGTGAGTTGTAGTAAG
>NZ_CAWUDP010000169.1:0-12255 GCF_963920835.1 Scytonema sp. PCC 10023 | reverse complement strand
CTCTAGACCCAGATTACCGTAATTTGTGGTTCAATTACCTGAAAATTGCTGTAAGACTGTCGCAACAAGAAAGCGCGATCATACGCTCATCAATCTTCATGCATGGGCGATCGCTTAACTGGTTACCAGAACGTAAGCGATTAGGCGATCGCTAGTCTCTCAAGAATGCTTATAAACCGAAACACTCCCTTTTTTCTGGGATCTGTTTGCTGAGGTTTTGCAAGCAATGCCCACCCTACAAGATTAGGCGATTGCGCGGAGCGCACTGCCCCTTGGGCGATCGCTCTTGTTTTCCCAAAAACCAATCAAATTCGGACAAGATGATTAGGGTTCCGATTGCACTACCGGGCTGGCGAGGCTTGCGGGATGGTTGGGGTTCGGCAATCACTTTGGCGACGGTGCGAGCTGCGCGAAGCTATCGCCGGAAAAAATCTGCACTTCTTCACCGGGTTGCAGACTTGCAATCAGTTAGGGTAAACGAAGTTGGGCTTCTGCTTAAGTGCATCATCCCTGGTTTTCAAGTTATGGACTTGATCAGTTACCAGCATATGAGGCAGACACACGTTGTTTACGGCTGACTGTTAACATAGATGTAACCTGCGATGAGCAAAATCGCCCAGTTAATTTCTTATATCGATATCCCCGCTAGGTGTAGGGTTATGACTATTTTGACATTAAATTTAGATACCGTTCATTTGACTGACGAACAGTTCTATGAGCTATGTCAAAATAACCGCGAGTTACAGTTTGAACGAACATCCAGGGGAGAGTTGATTATTATGCCACCTGTTGGAGGGGAGAACGGTAATCGAGAAGCTGATATAATTATTGATTTGGGAGTTTGGAATCGGCAAACAGGTCTTGGTTATACCTTCAGTTCCTCTACTGTATTTAAGTTACCCAATGGCGCAAATCGTTCTCCTGATGCTGCTTGGATTCAAAAGAAACGTTGGGAAGCACTCACGCCAGAACAAAGACGCAAGTTTCCCCCCATCGCACCGGATTTTGTTGTTGAATTAAGGTCAGCTACAGATGATTTGGAACTGCTGCGCGACAAAATGCGGGAATATATAGATGCAGGAGTACAATTGGGATGGTTGATTAATCCCCAGCAGCAACAAGTAGAAATTTATCGTCCCGGGGTTGATATGGAAGTGCGAAATCTACCGACAAAATTAACGGGTGAAAATTTATTGCCTGGATTTAGTTTGAGTTTATCATCCTATTTATATGAATAGATTTGTTGGGTTTCGTTACCTCAACCTTGTATTTAAGGGTAGAGAGGTTAATACTAGACAAGCTTACCACTGTCCTGCGTAGTCTTCCTTCTGCAAACCTGTCAACTGCCGCCGTTTCCAAGCATAATTAAGAATATTAATTCCCAATTCCTGGGCTGTGCGAATAGTTAGCCTCGGCAAAGACAATGCTTTATCTAGCCCCCATGCTGATGCCAAGTCACCAATTGATAATATAATTCCTCCTCCTACTTGCAGTTGAATAATTTGTTGATTGATGATTGGCAAGGCTGCAAATAAGAAAGGTTTTGTTCGTAAAGGATGGTCTCTTCTCCACTCTTCTAAAGGTTTTAAGGGAGAGTCCAACTGCTGAGCTAAACTTTGAACACTTTCAATCAAAGCAGTAGCACTTATAGGAACATCAACTAACAGCACACCCCCATCGCTGATATATTTTTTTAAGGATTCTAATTCCGGGCTATTAAGAGAAAGTGCTTGTTGACCTGTGAGATAAAGTAAGTCGTAATCTTGAATATTTTCTTCTAAGGTGACTTGATAAACTTCATCCGTTCCTCGTAAAAAAGGGTAAAGAGGTTCTATAGCTTGTAATAAATATGAGAGTTGAAAAAAGTTATGAGAGCATTCAGTATCGCCATGATTCACTTGAGCCATGCGAATAATTGCTTGTGGTCTGGCTTGTGCGAGATTGCGAAAACGCAAATCGATATCGTTATATCCAGGAAAGAAAACATCAGGTGGTTGGGAAATAGAAACTGGACCTGGTGGTAAGATGAGTCGGCAAATTTCTACTTCTAAACTGTTTGGTAAAGTGCTTTTTTCATCAATTCGGAAAGTTTCTTGAACAACATCTCCTTGTACTTCTCGCCGCAATTGATCGGGATCTACATAACTGACTACTAAATAAACCGTGACAGGATCGGTATTGGTGACTTCTGTCGCAATCCGAAAGTCAATCGCATTGGGTACAACAATCACATGACCCGTCAAATCAATTGCAATTCCAGGTTGGATTTGTACCCAGCGATCATCGCGATATCGCGCTTCTACTTGACGCGGGGCGGGAATAACTCGGACTCCCAAGCCACAAACTATGCCTGGTTGATTTAAAGATTGATAATGAGCATTTTGCCTCTGACGGTGGTATTCATGCGCCTTGCGCCAACGTTCGGCATTTATTAACAGACCATCTGTGGGATGGAGACGCTCCAAGGATTTGATAGTTGGTGGTGGAAAGGGGTGGGTCATTTGAATTACGGATTTTCAATTTACAGTGACCAGTGACCAGTGACCAGTAATATGATGTCCGGCAAATTACCCATAATTACAGAACCCCACCCCTAACCCCTCCCCGCAAGCGGGGAGGGGAACTTTGGCGTAGCCACTCATCGGGGTGGGGTTTTCCGGAATTTGTCGGTAATTGAGCGGACATGATATAACCAGTGACAAGTGTGGAAAGGGGTGAGTCACAAGAATTACGGATTTTCAATTTACAGTGACCAGTAACCAGTGTGGAAAAGGGTGGGTCATAAGAATTACGGATTTTCAATAGATAAGTCATATGTACAGAAGGCGGGCTTTTCTTGCTCAATGATGCGTCGTACTAGTTCTTCATCAAGACTATTGCGATGGATAGGACGCAACTTCACCGAAAAATGGTAAGGTTTTCCACCCCCTAAAACAGCTCTTTCTCCCAAATCTGCAGCCCCCAATACAAAACCCGGACCAAATGCTTCAATGATACTGATCCGTTTATCAGATTCGGGCAAATCTTCATCTAATGGTAAACCCGTGTAGAGATGCAAATACAGACGCAAACCCTTACGAGTTCCGCGCCAACGGTAAAGTTCTACAGCACGGCGAATCAAACGGCGTTGCTGAGGCATTTCCCAGTTAGCTTCAACTGACCAACCTACCCAATGTGCTAAAAACGGTAACAAAGTTTTTGGTGCTGTCAAAGGGTCAAGGTTTGCCCACATGACGTTGAAACTGTCAATGATTGGTTGATAAGTCTGCTCAAAAATTTTGATGAAGCGACCAATAAAGTCTACTTCATGATATAGTGCAGGCAAAAAGTGAATATAGGCACTGTAAGGACGTATATAAAGACCAAAATCAGCTTCTTCAATTTGCTCGTACTCAGTGCCTGGATCGATTTTGACAACAACCCGACTGCGATAATTTAGCTCTAACTTTTCTTTTTTACCAACGCGGAGTGCTTCTTGATCTTCAAAAAATGAAGCAGGAACTTGAAAATAAAGCACAGCATCCATCTGCGCTCCAGGCGCAAGTTCACTACCCTCTGTTCCCAGTTGACACCATTCTATGGGAAAGTCGCCTTCAATCCTCCAACTTAAGCGTATGGTCTGTTGCAGCAAGTTCTTGACTTGCACAATCATTTCGTTAGGCTCTCCTGGATGAAGCACCAAACTAGAACCAACGGGTGTATCTAATGTTGCATTTGTTATATTTTCTGCATCAGCCAAATCTAAGCCAGCTACAGGTGCAGACTCAGAAATTCGCATTGGTGTTAATTGAATCTCGACGGTTTTTTGCCAACTTCCAATTTGAACCATATCAGGATCGACCCTTAACGAGTGATAAAATTGATAGTATGGCTTGAGCGCAAACGACTATCCGCCCAAGAACAAACCAAACCTAACAATCCTGGATCAATCATCTGTTCTGGGGAGTTTTGACGAACCCAAGTATCGCCAATTTTACGTATTGGAAACATCAAAACCGGACCGAGATAGCGCACTCCAGGGGTTTGTTGTAGCAAGGCAATAATATCCGAAGTATACACGGGTCGTCCAAAAGGCCATCCTTTACCATCTAAACCGCCAGTCAGAGGATTTAAAAATTGATACAAGGCAATCTGTAAGTTGAGCACAATCTCTCGTTGAGCGAGAGGATTATTATAAGTAGGTTCTAAAGCAATCTCTGTCTGAACGGAAACACCAACATAATCGGGTTCTTGAAGTAGGACTTGCACTCCTAGCAGGCGTCGGTCCTCTAAGTATGCCAAAATCTGTTCTTGAAGACTTGGTTGGAGTACAAACGCTTCTGGGGCTATGCCTTCTGCTTGGGCGATCGCATCGGTATTTGCTTCCGGTACTATAACCAAACGTACTATTCCCGCATCAGTACTTGCTGTTGCTGACAAACAACGAACACGAGCCACTGCGCCTGCACCTGCACGCTGTGCTAAGACTTCAAAATCTTCAGCAGTGACGGCGCGATCGCGGGTGCGTAGTATTCGGGGTGCTCTTAAGACAGCTTGTTCCAAGGATTCAGCATCAGCGCCATTAGTAGCTGGTTTGTGGTTGATGGCACGAGCGATATAAGGAAAAGCTGACCTTAAAAATTGGAGCGTACCACTTTGAACATTGCCTTGGCGACCTCCTCCCGTGCGATAGGCTACCATGACGATTGTTGATCCTCGCGGGGGAATTGCGCCATATTGGTGTTCAAAAGCTCGCATTTCTGCATCGTTCACCTGTGTTCTTAATTCATAAGGCTGAGGCTGCTGTATCTTAGAACGAATTTTTGTTTTTCTTTGTAACTGGTCAGGCTCGCGAATTAGCGGTCCAAACTGGACTGTACCCGTGAGAGAATCAATTGTGTAATGGCGATCGTCCGGTCCAGAATCGGCAAAATCTGCAACTTCTTGCCATCTCTGAGGTAAACCTCCAGGGGGAGTGACAAGGATATACTCATCTTCTCGACGCTCTAAAATGGCAGACCCTTGCAATTCATAAGTCTGACCGGGCGTACCATCACTAATTCCCAAGCGTTCATCTTCAATGAAAGTACTGTGGCTTGCCCTGACTGTACCGCCAATCGATTCCACTGCTAGACTAATAATTCTTGGAGAACTGTTGTAACTGGGCTGATTACCTTCTGGCTCTGTTAAAACGCAGCGTATCCAGCGACCTCTATAAGTGGTAAAGTTTGCCACTGGCCAACTTAGAGGTAAATGGAGAATAACATCTGCTATTTGAGCGGGATTGTCATCAAGTTCTGCAATTTCATGAAAACTGAAGCCCCGCGTTGCATCATCGGCTTCTTGCAACAAAACTGGTTGCCATTTTTTACCATCCCACGCTTCCCATCGACGAGGTGGTTGATTGGGATTGATACCAGTTGGCGATGCCGCAGCTCCTTGAAACGTGATTGATAAAACATTTCCCTCTATGGGTTCATTTGGTTCCATGACAAGGTAAAAGCAGTTACCTGGTTGTGGATTTTCTTCAAACAGAAGTTGTTCATTGCCTTCCCACGTGCCATCTGGTTGACGCGTCCATTGGTTGCTGACGCGATCGCGCAAAATGAGAGGAGAGTCTTCGGTAGTTTGAGATGTTAAAAAGTGCCGCAGACTTGGTTTGCCGATTAGCAAAGGAGAGTCAGTACTGAAAACGACTGCTTCCGTCATTTCAGTTCCCAAGGTTGCCACTTGTAACCCAGCCGGAATAATATAGGTTTGTGAAAAATATGTTGTCAGATAAAAAGTAATATCTGTTCGTGCTGGAGCTGGAGGCTGAAGGCGTATCCCCAGTAATTCTAAAAAAGCAACATAGTTTTTACGCGGAACTTGGTTAAATCTCAGCAACATTTGGTCTGTCAACCAAGCAAATAATTCAATCAGTGTAATTCCCGGATCACTCAGGTTGTGATCTGTCCACTCTGGGCAGTAGCGCGGAATTCGTAGAACACACTCTTCTACTAATTCATCAAAGGTGCGATCGTCCAGATTGGAATTAGGCAATTTAGGTAAAAAATCGAATTCCACAATTACTCCGCTACTGAAGCCAGATAAAAAGGATAGACAAAGCTATAAATGTCATATTCGTCTTTCAGACGATAATTGATGATGATATCTACTCTGCCCCGCACTGGGTCTGAATCGGTTAGCACTTCATCGATAACAATGCGAGGCTCCCAAACCTGCAACGCTTCTAAAACATACATCCGTATTTGGATCAAGGTTTTGCTATTTAATGGCGCAAACACCAGTTCTGACAAACGCGAACCAAAATCAGGTCGATACAGGCGCTCGCCCACCCCAGTGCGTAAGATAATCCAAATAGCTTCCTTAATCTTTTGATCGTAAGAGCTAAGCTGTAGTCCCCCTTGTAAACTCACATGCAGGGGGAAAGCCCAGCCCCTTCCTAAATAGTCTTGTTCCTGACTATCAATTGCATCTAACATAAGACAGCCCTTGCTAGTACATCTTTTTAAGATATCGGGAGGAAGGATATAAGCCTATTCGCCAAAAGTCTAGGTTAACAGTGCGTATCGGCAAGCGAGGTCTGTAAAGTTGCAACTGGTAGGTACTGAAATGACCAACTGCATTTTCAGGGGATGAATACGGTTGTTTGACCGGCGTTGATGACCGTAATCACACCCGCCCATGCACACATTAATGTAGATATATTATTCAGCGCTGGGCTTTTGCCAATCAGAACAGTAGGCGAACCGGGTTTCCACGGGGCGGGAATCACAGGCACACAAGGCATGGGAGTCAACACGCCTAACGCGGCTGCGGTGGCGGATGCAACTGTTGGATTTGCCAGAGACATACACATACCAAAAGGCATAATATTAACCATTGGCTTGTAATCCAAAATGTTAGCATCTGGCGTGCGAGTTGATACCCGGTTGATTGGCGGAACTGCCAACAAACTTGGTGCTACACCAAAGCTACACCTGAGCGTTGCGCCAGCACATACTTGCAGAGCCATAATTTATTCTTTCCTCAAATTAACATAAAATTTCCTGAATACCGTAGCACTCATCAGGTTGTGTTGCAAAAACTACAATATCGTTAACTCTTGCGTGTACAGATTTTTTCACTCAGCAGTCGGTCCCGCAGTATACCTCGTGCTTTCATTTTGACAACCTCCTAACTAATTTAAAAAAATTTGTTTACCATTAACTCTTATTACTGCCCCAGCCTTAATGTTGATATTAGCCTTTGCTTCTATGGATAAATTTCCTATAGACCTTATAGAAATATCTCCTTTCTTGTCATTCATCCTAATGAAATGCCCATTTTTGGTTTTGATTTCTATTAGTTTTTGACTATCATTCAGATATATTTTATGACCCTGAGCGGTTTCAATGCGGATACCAGTGTGGCTCGACCTTTTTTCTTCTTCTATAAACTGTAGGGTATGTCCGGTACGCGTCTCAAAGGTACGCAATCGCACGTTTCCTGGTTTCTTTCCGGCTTGAAGTTTGATTGTTTTTGGGGCTGGGGGCTTCGTTTCCTGAATCATGCGATTATTTAGTTGAGTAATGACACTGTCTTTTACTGATGTTGGCATCTTGTCCTTTCCATTCCAGACTCCACCAATGATGTATGGACGGTGGATATCGCCATGCTCAAAACCTACCAAAACTTCATCATCTACTTCAGGTAAACAGTCAAACCCCTTCTTGTATTGACCGGCTCCTATAGCCACAACTCTAGCCCAGTAACTTTCATGTTCTTCTACCTTACCAGCTTGATTACCTTTACTACCTTTACCAGGTAGCTCGGTAAGCTTGCTCGATCCCGGTTGATTTGGTGGCGTCAGGGTTGGGAAATAGACTTTAACTCTGCCCATGTCTTCAGGATCGTTGTTATCAGTGACAATGCCAACCAGAAAAGTTTGACCGGGTTGTAAGCGCACGGGTGTTGAAATAGTTGCGAATAAACTTCCACTACCTAGTCCTCGCACACTAAATTCAGTGTGATAAACCCTTCCGCTATATATATGGCGTGTTTCTGTAACGTAATATTGACCGCTATAGCGAGCGCCTAAGCCGTCGATTGTTACAACTCGTCCAGGTCTGATTTTGGGATTGCCCTCAGATCGTGCATCTGCATAAATAAATTCTCCTCCCAGTTCATCACACAACGCCTGAGCCATCGCTTTTGCTTCGGCGATCGTAGACACAGGTTGATCGACTACTGTTATTTTGGATGGCTCTTTGAGATTAAATTGATCAATAGCAACACTTCCTAACTTGCTACCAGTCTTTGTAAGTAGGTTTTCTGATGTAGCTGTTTGGGAGATCGCTTGTTTCTTAGTGTAGTCCCAACCGCGTACCTCTACAGAGTGTACCTGGGGAGCAGTAGTAATACGGGTTTTAAAACTATTAATGTCATCTAGCCATTTGAGTTGTAATGAACTTTGACTCGCAGGCTTACAAAAATTCAGTTTATTGTCTTGTACATACAGTTCATATCCAATGCGAGCGGCTCTTTCCCGCAGAAACTCCATATGAGTTTGATTCTCTTGAAAGACATATTCATGCTTCTGACCGCTGTTATCGCTCCTGTTCATAGTTATCCCTGTTCGCGTTGCAATATCCTCTACTATTTCGGTATCGCTCATCTTTAAATATGAATAATTATGACGACCTCTATGGAGACGATGGGAAATATCGTAACCGCGAACAATAATGGGAGCTTCTGAGCCCTCGTTAAAGCTAACCTCAATTCCTGTAATTTCACCTTCAATTAAATATCCTTCCAGTGCCTGGTTAAAATTAGTATCTTGGGTAGTAGCAGAAATAAAACCTAGTTTGACTTTGTTACCAATTTCAAACAATTTTTCATATCGCCAAGGTTGGTATTCTGGGCGTTTGCTAGTAGGACAATAACTATTGTGTATTACCAATGTAAACATTGCTGGTGCATGAAGGCTTTCTTCTACAGTGATTTGCAATAAATCCTTCAATAAATTATCCATTTCGTCAATAGAAACTGGTAGCCATCTATTAGTGCGACCACTCAACAACTGTATTCTCGGAAGAGCTAGATAACGGCTTTTTTCTGTAGACATAAGTCCTAATTAAAATGATAGTTTGGTGAACAAGATTGAAGAAGAATCCAGGAGTCAGAATCCAGGAGCGGAACCGGAGACACTCCGCCTCCGGTCAAAATCAATTGAATGAAGCGAAGGTCTGACACGTAAAAAATTAGCCAGCGTTGGTTTTGTTGATTCCTGGGTCAAAACGCGTACCCGTTCTATTAAGGCTAGGGGACAATGCATCGGATTCAAACCCCAACCAATTGTGGACACCTGCAGACGGTGGGGTTTTAAACCGTTCGGCTCTCGCTCACGGCGAAGCCCATCTATTCATCCGCCCTATGCCTACGGCACCCCCTTACCGCCCCGTGAACCACTACCTTGTGAACCACCACGCCGTGAACCACTACCTTGTGAACCACCACGCCGTGAACCACCACCCCGTGAACCACCACCCCGTGAACCACCACCCCGTGAACCACCACCCTGTGAACCACCGGCCTGTGAACCACCGCCTCGTAAACCACCAGGTCCCTGGCTAGGCGGAACGTCGCTTTTGTCTACTTCTCGTAGTTGAATATCGACCAACGCTCTGACAGGTGTACCATCAGTTAAAAACATGGTTAGTGTGTAGGTTAAACTTTCAATGACGCAGGGAAAATATTTATTGTCTCCCCACACAAATATATAGACTGGGGGACGCTGATCGTTGGTACCCTGAATACTTTCCACACCTTTCTTAATATTGTTTATATATTTCGTCACTACTGATTCTTTCGTTTCGTAAGTGTCAAATAATAGCTGTTGAAGAGTGAATTGGTATGGCTCTACCCCAGAAAAGTTTATCTTTGGTAATAGAGTTGTTCCTCTATTACCAGCTCTGTGTGTCCAGTTAACACTTCGCGAGAAGCTAATTTCAGTTGGATTAAACATGACTTCAATGTCTGGAGCTTCATTATTACATGCCATTAGTGTTGCTTTTGCAAGCTGCGGATTCAGTTTATTGGGTTCTGTCGGTTGTGTTTTAGTACCATTATTAGGTTGATTAGCAGGTGGAGCTTTTGCAGTGTTACTAGGTTGATTAGCAGGTGGAGCTTTTGGAGTATTAGCCGGGTTAGGTTTAGGTGGCATTTATTTAGATACTATTACTATTATTAAAAATTACCAGGGTAGGCGACCTGAGTATATGCCATTACCATGTCTTTCTCTTTCAATTTCCAATCGTTGGCGCAATCTGTTATATATTTCTCGGGCAAGAGTTTCGATCTCATCAGCAATTTTATCCTTAGTTGGAAGAGAACAACGAAAGCTTTTTATAGTTTCTGTTACGGGTTGCGCTTCCGTATCAATATCGGATGGAATGGCTTCATTGGATGATGTTATCTTATCGGTTGCAGCGACTTTTTCTTTGTTACCAAAACCTTTTAACACAGATTTTCGCTGAATCGTAGTTTTTGGCGATTTTGAAACTGTAGGAAGTTTTGAATTTTCCCTACTAAATTTTACATGTTCTGAATCAATTCCTGTAGATTGATTGGTACTGGCACCTAGCAATTCTTCAACACTCGACCACTGAGAAGGTGCTGTTTCAGACGGAGAGTTAGTAGCAGGAGTTGATTGTTGGAAAACTAAATTAGGCAATGAATATTGATCTGAGTGTTTCTCCACTTTTCTTATACTGTTTTCTTTTGTATAAGCCTGAATAAAAGTAGGTCTTGAAAGACTTTGTCTTCCAACAATTTCCTGACCGATTGACGATGAAATCAGTGCATGAGATGTTGTAGGTAAAGTAGCATCGAAACTTTCCCTTTGTATTAAACTTTCATTAGAATAATCGGTATGAATAGAATGATCTGGAGCTAAAGCTGATTTTCCTTCATCTTGTGAATTTAGGATCTCTTTAGGGGAAATAAAATTCTCTGGTCTTCCCCCACTATTTATGTGTTCTAGCAGATTAAGATTTTTCTGTGTGTCCTGGGCATTAATGACAAACTCTCCAGGAGTCAGCATGGCAGGAACCGTATCGGAGGGCGCTATACTCTGGCTACCTTGAAACTGGGTAGTCGCTACCTGACCCCCAGTCGCAAAGCCTGTAGGTGCTGGCAAATTATCAAAAGAGGGGTTTTTTGGAGATGATTCATTCAGGAAATCCCTCATAAGGTCTTGCTGCACCAGTGTGGATTCATCTCCCAAAGTGGATGGGGTAGTTGTTGATACACCAGGTATAGAAGTTGATTGTGAGTTGTTATTTACGTCTGGTGCAATGACTGTTGGTGTTATTGGCGGAATTTGTTGTGATGTCGAAGTACTTGTGTTATCTACGTTGGGTTGCGATCGCAGTGTTGTTTGTGTTTGTGTAGTACTATTGTTGGGTACATCTGAAACACTCGGTTGAAAAGATTGTGTTGTTTGTGTCTCTATGGTGACATTGTTGGGTAGAACTGAAGCAGCAACTGGAGTCAATGTTTCTGGTGTAGGTACAACAGTTGGAGAATTGGCGGCTATCTCTTGTTCCGCGTTGAGAGAGTGCCGCATCAGTGTAGATTCATTCCCCAAACTGGGTGGGGCAGTTGTTGATACACCAGGTATAGAAGTTGGTTGTGAGTTGTTATTTACGTCTGGTGTAATGACTGTTGGTGTTATTGGCGGAATTTGTTGTGATGTCTCAGCGATTGGTTTATGTTGGCTGGGTTGAGAAGGTTGTGTTGTTTGCGTCTGTGCAGTGACATTGTTGGATAAATCTAAAATGCTGGGTTGAGGTTGTGCCTTTGTGGTGACATTGTTGGGTACATTTGATTCTTCAACTGGAGTTAATATATCTGGTGTGGGTACAACAGTTGGAGAATCGGGGGTAATCCCTTGTTCCGCGTTGAGAGACTGCCGCATCACTGTAGATTCATTCCCCAAAGTCGGTGAGGCAGTTGTTGATGCACCAGGTAATTGAGTTGGTTTTAACTTGTTATTTACGTCTGGTGTAATGACTGTTGGTGTTACTTTTGGAATTTGTTGTGATGTCGAAGCCGTTGGTTTATGTTGGCTGGGTTGAGAAGGTTGTGTTGTTTGTGTTTGTGTAGTGCTATTGTTAGGTACATCTGAAACACTCGGTTGAAAAGATTGTGTTGTTTGTGCCTCTATGGTGACATGATTGGGTACATCTGATTGTTCAACTGGAGTTAATATATCTGGTGTAGGTACAACAG
>NZ_CAWUDP010000168.1:0-12326 GCF_963920835.1 Scytonema sp. PCC 10023 | reverse complement strand
GGCTTCGCCCGTGCGATCGCCGAGTGCGCGAAATAGGGGTAGAGATTGGTTGTAGAACTTGAGTGCTTCCTGGTTTTGTCCTAAAGCGGAGTAGACTCCACCGATGTTATTGAGGGTTGTGGCTTCGCCCGTGCGATCGCCGAGTGCGCGAAATAGGGGTAGAGATTGGTTGTAGAACTTGAGTGCTTCCTGGTTTTGTCCTAAAGCGGAGTAGACTCCACCGATGTTATTGAGGGTTGTGGCTTCGCCCGTGCGATCGCCGAGTGCGCGAAATAGGGGTAGAGATTGGTTGTAGTAGTCTAATGCTTGCTGAAGCTCACCAATCCTTTGGAAGTTAAAACCAAGTCCAAGCAGTGCAGTTGCTTCCAGTTTTTTATCTTTGAGTTCTCGTGCGAGAGTGAGAACTTGCTGAAATGTTTTTATTGCCTGTTGGTGTTGCTGTTGCTGTGTCTGTTGTAACCACTGCTCTAATAATCGTTCTGCTTGTTGAGCTTGAGAGTTTTGAGTCTGTCCCCAACTGGGTTGAACCATGAGCAATGCAGAAACAGGAGTTATGCACATACCCAAAGCCAACAGAGGACTGATAATTTTTTTCATACAAAGAGTTTGTATCAATTCGCTTTGGCGTTAATAAGGTGTGGCTCGAATAGACATTGTTTTTTGTTGCAGATTAAACTGCATTTCATCGACGACATACTGTCTATCTCTCGCTACTGACTGAATACCAAGCAACCGCTCTGGAGAAACCACAGGTGGTTGCAAGTTGACCACCGCTTGACCCTGATTAGCGTTTTTGATCGTAAAAGTAGTGAATGGAAGACCGTTCCAAATGACTTGCTGACCTCGTGGGCGATCTCGTTCACCACGAATACGCATAACAGATCCATTGCTTATGTAAGCTCTCGCATTTTTTCTGAAAACAACTTTTTCAACTTGTTTTAAGGGAATCGAGAGAGTTTTGTCATTACGCTGCATCGATAATGTTTGTCCTGAGGGATCAATTGCTGTCACTCGTCCACTGCGTGATTCACCCCCCTTAAGCGAGACATCTGCTAGTTCTGGTAACGCTACAGAAATTGCAACTGGCTCTGCTTTGACTTGTGCTTGTGTCAATAAGAAATTTTTCTGTTCTACATTCTGACCAGTGACAGCTTGGGAGTTTGCTGCTAATCCTGTTATCAGAGCTAAAATTGCCACAGCTACCTTGAAATAAGGTTTCATAGCTTCTAAGTGTTTTTTACCATATTTCACTTTCTTTGTTATACTTCTCAACGTTCTACCAAATTTCCGTAAAATAAGGCAAACCAATTGATGAATTAGTCGATGGATAGTACTAACAGTGCTAAATTCTTTACTTTTGGAGTGCTTTTGTGACTCAGGCTCCCCAACCCAATCAAGAACCGAATATTTTAGGTAAATTTGCCAGTGTCGTTGGTTTACTGGGTATTGCGCTGTTTTTTGCAGGCTGGATTTACCGGTGGTCATATTTCTACTTCTTTCAACTAGAAGTGACTAACCTCGACTTTCCGGCACAGTCTTTTCTTTTCGTTCCTTTACAGATATTTCTGGGTGATGGTTGGGCAATATTCAGAACTGTGTTTGCTTTTCTCCTTGCGGTAATTGCCATTCAACTCACTTTATGGCTCATTTGGATAATAACTGAAGCATTTGTTAACACATTCAACCAATTTCTATCAACTCGAGTCATCCCCGCAACCCAACGTAGGCGTTCATGGATAGCTAAACAACTCAACTCTTTGGCGACTTTTAGTTCTGCACAACTGCGTTCAGTTGAGTTTTTGCGCTCATTAGTGAATGAAATAGTTATAGTATCCTGGGTATTAATTTTCATATTTTGGTTAGCTCGGTGGCAAGGCATTGCAGATGCTCGCCGAGACGCTGGTCAAAATTCCACCTTGCCTGTGGTTGCCTTAATTACGCCAGAAGAGAAGTTTGCATTGGGGCGCAAACTTGATGACGTGTTTGCAGATCCATCCCTGGAAAAGTATCGAATTATCGGAGATAGAGGTTTATTTGATGACCTGCGCGGAAAGGAAGATACTGATATCAGCAATCCTAACCAACCTAGAGTTTGGCGCATACTTCTAGAACGTGGCGGCTGGATTTATTTGTTTCAAGCATTACCGCCAAATGCAAAAGCGAATGAGCGTCCATTGGTGTTGGCGATTCAACAAGGTGAGAAGGGACATACAGTGATTCGTAGCCCAGAAGTTTCTAATACCAAATAACTAAGCCAGCTTGAGGATGTGCGCTGTTGGTTATGATAAATGATGGGATACTACTACAATCTCCAAAATGACCACAGCTTACGAAAAACTAGATTTACGGAATATCCCCAGTTACTCGATTCCTGAAGCAGCACGCTATTTGCTGATTCCGGTGGGTACGCTGCGTTCCTGGCTTCATGGTCGTTTTTACCCTACTGGTGAAGGTAAGCGCTTTTTTCAACCACTGATTGAGCTTCCAAACCCAAAGATACCACAGCTTTCATTTACTAATTTGGTGGAGGCTCATATACTGCGCGTCATTCGTAAAGATCACCAAATTCGCTTAGACAAAGTTCGTACAGCTTTGGATTATATTGACCGTCAATTCAATGTACCTCATCCTCTCGCTCGAATTGAATTTCAAACAGATGGGGTGAATTTATTTGTTGAGTCTGTGGGAAAGTTAATTAATGCTTCGCACAACGGTCAACTGGCAATGCGTGAAACTCTTAAGCACCTACTAAAGCGAATTGAACTTGATGAAAGTGGCGTAGCCAACAAGCTGTTTCCATTTACTAGACTAAGTGAAAATATGATGGAGAAAGAATCTCCCAAGATTTTGGTGATTGACCCCAAAATATCATTTGGTCGTCCAGTTTTGGTGGGAACTGGAATTTCGACAGCTATTTTGGCACAAAGATATAAAGCCGGAGAGTCGATTGATAATTTAGCTGATGATTATGGGTGCGATCGCCTCCAAGTTGAAGAAGCTATTCGCTGTGAATTATCTCTGTCCCAAGTAGCGTGATTAAAACAGAGAAGCCGACTTTCTTTATTGATCGAGCCTTGGGAAGGAAATATGTAGCAGATGCTCTACGTAGTGCAGGTGCGAAAGTGGAAGTTCATGAAGACCACTTTTCACCCGATGCACCTGATACTGAATGGCTACCCGACGTAAGTCAGAGAGGTTGGTTAATTCTCACTAAAGATGATGCAATTGGTCGAAATATTTTGGAGCAAGTTGCAATTGCGAGTTCAGATGCTAAGGTTTTTGTATTATCGCTGGGAAATGTGACTGGAGAAGAAATGGCAAATATCTTTGCCCAAGCATTAGAGCAAATGGAGAAGTTTGCACAAAGTAATCAAGCACCATTTATTGCTAAAGTTTACAAGTTTGGAAAGGTCAGGGTTTGGAAAAACCATACTAAGTTACTCAAACTACTGAAAAGTACTACTTAATCACTCACTTTTTGTTAAAATGATTCATTTATATAATTAATTTTATTCTATGACTCTTAGCCAATCTCACCCCTATCTTTCCCCAGAAGACTACCTAGAAGCCGAAAAATCTAGCTTTATCAAACACGAATATATCCAAGGGCACATCTATGCAATGTCGGGCGCAAGCGATGCCCATGTGACAATTACAACAAATCTGATTGCCCTCCTCAGAAATCATATTCGCGGAAGTGGCTGTCGTTTGTACGCTACAGATATGAAAGCCCGCATCGAATCCCTAAATATTTTTTATTACCCTGATATCATGATTACTTGTGACCAAAGGGATACAAAGTTTGAATATTTCAAACGCTATCCTTGCTTAATTGTTGAAGTTCTATCTCCTTCTACTGAAGCTTTTGACCGAGGCGATAAATTTAGTGACTATCAAGAATTAGAAACTTTGCAGGAATACGTTTTAGTGAGTCAAACCCGCCAGCGAGTTGATTGTTTTCGTCGCAATTCTGAGGGAAGATGGGTTCTTTACAGCTATAGAGGAAATCAAGAATTACAGTTAACCAGCGTGAATTTTTCTTGTTACCTAGCTGATATTTATGAAGACGTATCGTTAGGTGAAAGTTTTAACCCCACTTCTGGTTAATGGGAAATCCGGGCGATTAGCTTTGCTAGTGTTGTTTGGGCGATGACGCGGAGCGTCCCTGTAGGCGATCGCCAGAACTCAGAAATGACAGCTGCTAAAAAATGTACAATTTTTGATTACTATAGCTTTGTCAGCGCCTATTACTACTGTAGTGTTTACGTAATTCAAAACTAGATGCAATCAATCCTATGGCAAGCAACGTTGTAGTTACGGTTGGTTCCGGAACTTTTTGTACTGGAGGCACATAGATTCTACCATTCACTGTTGCTCTAGCTCTAGTAGGAATAGTTGGATCTAGACTAAGTGTATCAACTTCAGAAAAGTTCAGTGTACCAGTAGCACCTGTAAATATACCCTCCCCGCCAGTGATAGTGAAGATACCAGTTGCAGTTGCCGTAAGGCTTGCAAAATCAATTACACCTGTAGCGCTATCAGTGCCAAACAATTTGTTAGTGCCACTGCCAAACACGACTTCGCTAGATGGTATGTCTTGTAAACCGAATACAGTTGGGTCTGTGTTAAAGCGGAAAAAACCAGTAATAGGGTCAACGACTGAGTAGGTCAAACCATTAATTGTGGTTAAACCGTAAGGAGCATCGGTACTTGTCCCTGAAAGAGTTGACGCTGTTATGCCTGGTGTAACTGATCTAGAGAAGGCTAACACATCATAAGTAGCACTGAATTCATTAATCATCTGTGCTGTTGCACTTTTTACATTTAACCCAAAACCTAGCAAAGTAAAGGCTACTGGAACAAGCCATGTAGTAAATAGGCGAACCATCTTTGGTCTTATTATTTAGTAGAAACCGAGTATTAGAATACAATAATACTAGTTGCTTTTAACTAGAAATAGTTAAGTCGTAAAAAAGGGTGACAGCAAGGCAATCTGCCGGAGGCGACAGCGCTGAGTGATATCAAGTCCGGTTAAATACTTATCATTACCCTAAGAACCCCCTCCCCCTATCCCCAGAGGGGGCCCCGAGTCCCCCGTAAAGCTGCACTTCACGTCCCCTCCCCGCTTGCGGGGAGGGGATTAAGGGGTGGGGTGCAGTTAACGCGGAAATCATAACTAATTAGCTGGACATGATATGAAAAGCACACGCACTCGCGATCGCTATGGCATCCTACTACTTTCCAAGTTCTTCAGGGCGATTGTTACTCTGCCCCTTTTGAATGAAGTTGTTAAAATCCTCTTCATCCAAGCTAATTCTCCACAAGCCTTCGAGAGGTGGCTTAGAGGGTTGAGTTTCGCCTACTAAACTATTGTCATAAATCAATCCAATACTGAATGTCCTATTCACAGGAATTTGTCCCAGTTTTCCAAAACCTTGAATATTGCTTGGATCGCTTAGAACTCGATGCTGCAACTGTATAGTAGTTTGGTATCCACCATCAAAGTAGATTGTCGCTCGATTTTGCTTGAAGCGTACCTGAACGTTGTAAACTCCACCAGTAGCAGCATAGTAAGCTTTTGCAGCTAGGTTTGTGCCATCAATATTCTTTCCCTGATACTCAACTGCCATAACAGGTGTGGTTAGTAAAAGCAGGGTAGGTAAGACTAGCCCTAAGACTTTCATGGCTTTGACGCGCGTTAACGATTTATCAAGCTATATCCCCTAGGTTAACAATTCAAAATTCAAAATATGTCCTGCGGACACGCTGCGTGAACAAAATTCAAAATTGAAGACAGTTTCAAACGGGGATTTCAACCCTGACTAAAACTGAGACTACGTATAGACGCTCGTGGTCTTAAACCCTTTAATTTACGATAATCCACAATCTCAAGTTTCGCTGCGTCCCTTTGCGATCCTCCCTGAGGGAGCCTGATTTTTCACGTCATGTGAAAAAGTCCACAAAAAATCTAACTTTCAAACCCAAAATTCAAAGTCTCTCTCCTTGTAGGAGAGAGATTTAGAGAGAGGTTTTCCAGATACCGTGAAAAGTAAGGAGGGAGCAGCGCAAAGCGCTGCTCCTTAGGGGCGATCGCTACCGAGAAGACGAGCAAAAATAATCGCACCAGCCGAATTGCTTCATCGTTGCTCAATCGACAGCAAGCTTGAGGAAGGGTACTCCACTTGCCAAGGCGCATTCTAATTCCAAGGTATGGCGCAATGCGTCGATGTTGATAGGAGGCTTGGGATTGGGGACTCGCGTTTGCAAAGATAGCTCAAACCATGCTACATCGTGCCACGCACCACACTTGTATCCTACACCTCGATATATCCCAATCGGCTGAAACCCCATCACTTTATGGAGCCTTTCACTACCTTGGTTTGGGAGCGTAACACCCGCATATGCGCTGTAATAACCTTGAAGCACCAAAATTTTAAACAGCGAGGTGTATAAAGCTCGCCCAATACCTGAACAACGCACTGCTGGATGGATGTAAACGGATACATCAACAGCCCATTGATACGCAGTTCGGTCTCGATGAGGTGCAGCATAAACAAATCCTAGAACTTTTCCACCACGCTCGCACACCAGCCAGGGCAACTTCTGCAGAACCTTTGCAATGCGCTGCTGCATTTCATCTAGGGTTGGTGGTTGAACCTCAAAAGACACGGGTGAATCCCCGCAAAAGGGTGTGTAAATTTGCAGAACTTGCTCAGCATCCTGTTCAGTGGCAAGCCTGATGATGGGTGACATAAAAAGCACACTCTATAAAGCTGAAAATTTGAGTCACTAGTACAACGCGGCGTAAATAGGGCAACCCTTCGGGTTCACCAGTCGCCTAGGTCGGGAAACCCTCCTGCAGCGCTGGTTCACCATTTAAAATCCCTAAAAACCTGATTCCATAATACTTTTGACTTTTGACTTTTGACTTTTGACTTCCGCCTTGCGGTACTAGCTGCTATTTTTTCCAAGGTAGCTTTGTACCCATTTCAGTTAATGCAGAGAAGATGAGGTAGAGGATGACAACACTAGCGCTAATCAGAAAAAGAACAACCTCGTTATTCATAATTGACGCAAGACAGGTAATAAGCAGTACTGACTAAGATGATATTACCGAAGTTTTAGGAGCAATGGTAGCAGGGCGATCGCACGGAGTGCCCGCCGTAGGCGATTGCGCAAAGCGCAGTGCCAGAGGCAATCGCTTATGCACAATCGCACCTCATACCTTTAAATCAGTGAACAGTCAACAGTACTAGCGCTGTTAAGTGTTCAAAAGTTACCAAGTCGCGACGGGATTAGGGACTGGCGACGGTTGTTGGGGAAAAATGTTCACGCATTTGGGAGAGCTTTGTTGCTCCTTCCATAATTTTTCGATTAAAAACCCAATCCCTAATCCCTAATCCCCAGTCCCCTTCACTCACCCTATTTGGCGTGAGCTTCTAGACTAGCTTTTAATCATCTCCCGCACTTTTTGCTGAAGCCCCGGATCTTGTCTGACTGCTGCTTCAATTTTATTGAAGCTTTCTGGATTTAACCCTTCCTTTTGGAGGACTTGCTGCATCTTTGTATTTGCTTCTTGCTGAATTGATCTAAGACTTGTGAAAGCCTTATCAAATTGTTGCTTTTCCTGTGAGGTCACTGCTTTTGTTGGCTTCTCTGAAGGACTTCGCTGTGCCTTATATATTTCCAAAAAGCGTGGTTGAGTCAGACCAGACTGACCAATGATCTGCACTATCTGCTGATTTGCCCCCTGCTCAATCACTAGCAACTGTTTTAGAGAGGTGGCAAATTTCTGAAGTTCCTGTGGACTAACGTTTGTCTGGGTAGTCTGGGGTGTTGTTGGAACTTGAGGTTGAGAGGATGGAGATGCAGATGGAGATGCAGATGGAGATGCAGGTTTTGGTACTTGTGCATGAGCCGACAGGTTGCTAGCAAGCAAAAAAACGAAAACATAGCTACCTGTGAGAATTTGCTTGAACACGTTGAGTTCCTCCTTAGGGATTACCTGCCCGACATTAGAGAATTTGTTGACTTTCTTTAATCGGGCGTCGGTTTGCATCGATTCGTCAGGCATATCCTCAGGCAGCACTTACACAGCAAACGATAGTTGCTATTTATCGCTAACTACTCCAGGTATGCGCTATCGCGGTACAGCTTAATACATATTAACTAAACGATAGTTCTATCTGTGAGTCTTTCTTTTCTTGTAAGGATTTCTCTATATTCCTGAACCTCTAAAAGTGCTATTTTGTCTAAGGTTAGTGCATTCTTGGCGATCGCCTCAAAGGGGGCGCTAAGTTCCTTTAAGCCAGAAGCTGCTGCTATCGCTGCTGTCTAGATAAATAGAAAAGAACGCGCTCACGCTGAAACACAAGCTGATCGCTATCGGGCTTAGTAGTCTCCAAAGAAATGGTTTCCTGATTTTTCTTTACGCCCGGAACTACGAGCTGGAGTAGCAGTGGTGTCCAAACAGCAATACACACTAAAGTCAAAATACTTGTCAGTGTTTTCCTGCGAGCACTTTTTTTATTTGATTTTGGCAGTACTGATTGACTACAAACTGTCTCTGGGGACCAGAAATGGTCATTAAAGTTGTAGTAACTCACTTACGAACTCTCTCTTAGATAAGAAGACACCAAATCCTACCAAACCTTACTAGCATCTTTATTAAGATTACATGAAGAAAATAATAAGATTCGGTAAAGTTAACAGTCATTTGTATGGAAGCACAGAGCGCAAGTGTGAAGCTTGTGCATGAATATCCAGCTAAGCTGTTCCACATAAAAGTTGCATTGCTTTATCGTGTAGACCGTGAGCGTGTTAACAGTTGACCCGTTAACACGCTCACGACTCTAATAAGTGATTGTGCAATGAATATGTGTTTTAGCTTATCAATGTAGTTCTTGCTGTAGGTGTTACAGTTTACAAATAGATTTTCTGTAATCTGAAAGTATTTGTACAAATAGAAAACATAATAGTGCAGAATAGGCGCAATCAAAACGTGTGACGAGGTTCACAAGATGAAACTGCGGGAGTTACTGGCGAGTGTAGATAGTGTTGTGCAATTACCACAACATCCAGCTGTGGATACAGAAATAAAGGGTTTAAAGACGAATTCTCATGCTTGCGTTCCAGGAGATTTGTTTATTGGGATGCCAGGAACGCGAGTTGATGGTGGGGACTTTTGGCAAAGTGCGATCGCCTCTGGTGCTGTCGCTGCGATTATTTCTCCGGAAGCGGCACAGAAACATCCTCCCACACCATCCGCTTGTGTGATTACTGCTCTGGACATGACAAAAGCTTGTGCGCAATTAGCAGCCACTTTCTACGGCTATCCTGGGCAAAAACTCAAACTTGTGGGTGTGACAGGCACAAATGGCAAAACCACAACCAGCCACCTTATTGAATATTTTCTTAAATTAGCAAATCTGCCCACGGCTTTGATGGGCACTCTTTATACTCGTTGGAACGGTTTTGTCCAAACTGCCGTTCACACTACACCGTTTGCGGTGGAACTGCAACAGCAGCTTGCGACTGCTGTGGATGCTGGGAATGAGTACGGGGTGATGGAAGTGAGTTCCCACGCTTTGGCGCAGGGGCGAGTCATGGGTTGTCAGTTTGAGGTAGGGGTATTTAGCAATCTTACCCAAGACCATTTAGACTTCCACCGCGATATGGAAGATTACTTTGCAGCCAAAGCACTGCTGTTTAGTCCTCAATATCTCAAAGGACGGGCAATCATTAATGCTGATGATGCATATGGTAAGCGGTTAATTGCATCTTTGAACTCAGAGAAAGTTTGGAGTTATAGTGTTCATGATTCTACAGCGAATTTGTGGATGAGTGACCTGAATTATCAGCCGAATGGTGTCAGCGGTACCCTACATACACCAAAGGGTGAAGTCGCTTTTCGTTCACCACTGGTTGGTCAATACAACCTAGAAAATTTACTGGCAGCAGTCGGAGCAGTTTTACACTTAGGGTTAGATTTGCAGTTAGTCGCATCCGCAATACCAGAGTTTCCTGGAGTTCCCGGACGGATGGAAAGGGTGCAAATTATTCAGGAGCAAGACATTAGCGTAATTGTGGATTATGCTCATACGCCAGATAGTTTGGAGAATTTGCTCAAAGCCTCACGTCCGTTTATTCCTGGGAAAATGATTTGCGTGTTTGGATGTGGAGGCGATCGCGATCGCACTAAACGTCCAAAAATGGGTAGAATCGCTGCTGAATTAGCTGATGTCGCTGTGGTGACATCAGACAATCCCCGTACAGAAGAGCCAGAAAGGATTTTACAGGATATTTTGGCGGGAATTCCAGAAACAGTGAAACCGATAGTGATCTGCGATCGCGCTACCGCCATTCGTACTGCTATATTGCAAGCGCAACCTGGAGACGGCGTTTTGATTGCAGGCAAAGGTCACGAAGACTACCAAATTCTCGGAACTGAAAAAATCCATTTTGACGACCGAGAACACGCACGAGAAGCTTTAGAAGAGAGGATAAAAATAAAAAGCTAAAGGAACTAGTGTAAGAAGGCGCTGAGTTTCAGTAGCAGGCGCAACGAATAAAAAAGAAACACGCACGCAGATGATAACTCTATCATCTGCGTTCTTGTTGTTTCTCATCTGCGTTACCAGAAATTTCTAAAAAGCATTCCACTCTACGGGAACTGTCTGCACAGAAGAAGATCCAGACACAGTGGTACCATTCATTTGCCAAATAAGATTCTCACCAGTGTCGTATCTGCGCCAGAAGATATCACTCTTGCCATCACCATTGTAATCACCAATACTAGGTTGCCAGACTGGATCAGTTTTAGGCAGAAAAGCAGCAGTATCAATTGATGTGCCATCCATCAACCAAGCAGTATTTTCACCAGTTTGAGTGTTGTGCCAGAAGATATCGGTTCTGCCATCGCCGTTGAAATCGCCAATGTTAGATTTCCAAGAAGAGTCACGTTTTTCTAGAGAACCTGAAGTGATGAAAATACCATTCATTAGCCAAACAGTATTTTCATCTGTTTGAGTATTGTGCCAGAGAAGGTCGGTTCTACCATCGCCGTTGAAATCACCAAGGCTATAATTCCAGGATGGATCAAGTTCTCTCAGAGAATACGCTGATAAGTCGGTACCATTCATAAACCAAACGGCGGTTTCACCCGTTGTTTGATTTCGCCAAAAGATGTCGCTCTTGCCATTACCATCGAAATCAACAATACTTTGAGACCAAGATGAGTCAGTATTGGACAGAAAAGCCGCACTGATAACTTTTGTGCTATCCATCAGCCAAGTAGCATTTTCACCCGTTGTCTGATTGCGCCAGAAAATATCGCTCCTACCATCGCCATTAAAATCAGCAATGCTAAAAGTCCACAATGGATCTATTTTCTCCAAAGCAACCGCAGAGGCAATTCTTGTGCCATCCATCAGCCAAATGACGTTCTCACCTGTTGTCTGATTGCGCCAAAAGATGTCAGTTTTGGCATCGCGGTTGAAATCCGCATAAGCAAAATTCCAAGATGAGTCTACATTCGGCAACAATTCTCCTGTCGGCGTTGTGCCATCCATCAGCCAAACGGCAGTTTCACCTGTTTGAGAGTTACGCCAGAATCTGTCTGTTTTGCCATCACCGTTAAAATCGGCAACAATTGCCGGATTACTAAACAAGGAATTGGGATTAGGATTTTTTGCAGTCTCTACTCGCTCCCCTATCGATTCATCTAGGAGCGATTGTGACGAGGGTCGAAAGCTCAAAGCAGAATTTAAATCATCCGTGTTTGTGGAACTATCGGAGATTGGGAGAGATTGGAATGCACTAGTACCTCTAGAAGAGTCCACGGTTTCAGTTGCAAACATGATGTTTGTTTATGACTAGTGTTCATATTTTTTTTAACTGTTTTTTTGCACTGTTTCTGTTAAGACATAACATCTGCTATTTTTTCTTCTTTTTAAAAAAGTGCATTGAACTATCATCAATATGTTGTTAAAATGACATATTCTCTGAAACGTAAATTTACACTACACCACTTTTCTGTAGGGTAGGCATTGTCAACTAATATCTCAAATGTCCATCACATAAACTTTTATAGGCAATGCCCACCTGAAGATTTGTGACCTCATACTAAGTTGCAGAGCAAAACCTCACCCCTAACCCCTCTCCTTGATAAGGAGAGGGGAAATAAAGCTTTTCTGTAGGGTGGGTATTGCCAACTAATATTTCAAATGTCAATCACATAAACTTTTATAGGCAATGCCCACCTGAAGATTTATGACCTCATACTAAGTTGCAGAGCAAAACCTCACCCCTAACCCCTCTCCAAGGCA